>CAUJFC010000057.1 GCA_963169755.1 Actinomycetota bacterium
CACGGCGAAGTACCCGTCGTTCACCTCATCGCCGTCGGGGTAGTGGACAGAGAAGTGCGGCCGGCGGCGGTCATAGTGGCGGGCCAGCGTGTCCAGACCGGCGTACATGAAAAGCGCGTGGCCGGCCCACCGCTTCAGCCCGGCCCGCTTCTCGACCTGTTCGACCAACGCGGCGTCGAACCCCATGCCCACGTGGAAGCAGAAGTACCGGCCGTTGGCCACCCCGAGCCCCACCCGTCGGATGGATCCAGCCTCGAGTGCCTCGAGGGTCACCGCGGTGGCCTCGATGGGATCGTTGGGAAGCCCGATGGTGCGGGCGAACACGTTGGTGGACCCGCCCGGCAGGACCGCCAGAGCGGTTTGGGTGCCAGCCAGCCCATTGGCCGCCTCATTGAGGGTGCCGTCGCCGCCGAGCACCACCACCACGTCGACCCCCTCCGCCGCGGCGCCCCGTGCCAGTCGGGTGGCGTGGTCTCGCCGCGCCGTCTCGGCCATGTCGACCTCGTGGTCGCCCGAGAGGGCTTTGCGGATGACCACACGGGTACGGGCGGTGACCGACGACGAGAACGGGTTGACGAGCAGCAGCACCTTCACGACCGCTGACGGTAGGCGGATCGGTCACCGGTGGTCACGGGTGACCGATTTGTCACCCTGCGCGCCGCGGATCAGACTCACCGACCATGAACATCGTCGTCTGTGTGAAGCAGATCCCCGACCCCGCCGACCCCGGCGCGCTCAACGCGGATTTCACCCTGAAGCGTGATGGCAAGTTGATCCTCGACGAATCCGACTCGTACGGCGTCGAGATGGCTCTCCAGCTCGTGGACAAGGCCGGCAGCGGCGAGGTCACTCTCGTCTCCATGGCCCCCAATGGTGAGGTCTCCGGTCTGCGTACCGCGTTGGCCATGGGTGCCGCCAAGGCCATCCTGGTGTCCGATGACGCCCTCAAGGGCGCCGGTGCCCTCGACACCGCCAAGGTGCTGGCCGCCGCCATCTCCAAGGTGGAAGGGGCCGACCTGATCCTGGCCGCCACCGAATCATCCGACGGCTATACCGGAACTGTGCCCGAGCAGATCGCCGCGGTGTTGGACCTGCCGTCGATCACCTTCGCCAAGTCGGTCGAGATCGCCGACGGCGTAGTCAAGGTTCAGCGTCAGACCGAGGCCGGATACGACGAGTGCGAGGCTCCTCTGCCCGCCCTGGTTTCGGTCACCGCTGGTGTGGTCGAGCCCCGCTACCCCTCGTTCAAGGGGATCATGGCCGCCAAGTCCAAGCCGGTCGACACCGTCACCGTCGCTGACCTCGGTATCGACAGCGCCATAGTCGGCTGGGCCGGAGCTGGCCAGCAGATCGTCGATGTCGCTGCTGCGCCCGCCCGCGACGCCGGTGAGGTGTTCGAAGACGACGGAACCGCCGCCCAGAAGATCGTCGAGTTCCTCGACGGCCTCAAGGTCCTCTGAGACCCCTACCCCGAGAAAGGAACGGAAACATGGCTCTTTCCAAGGTTTGGGTCCACGCCGAGACCAACGACAACGGTGTCGCCCCCATCACCCTCGAGATGCTGGCCAAGGCCCGCGAGATCGCCGACACCGTCGAGGTGTTCACCGGTGGTGACGGTGCTGCCATCGCCGCCGCCGTCGGTGAGCACGGCGCCACCCGGGTATTGGCCACCGGTGATCTGACCGGCAAGCTCCAGGGCGTCCACGTGGCCGCCGCGCTCGCCGCCGCAATCGCCGCGGGCGACGCTCCCGATCTGATCATGCTGGGCACCACTCAGGACGGTCGTGACATCGGTGCCCGCCTGTCGGTGAAGATCGACAAGCCGGTGCTCACCAACAACACCGACATCGAGGTCGGTGACGGCATCGTGGTGTCCACCCCGATCTTCGGTGGCACCCAGATCGTCAAGACCCGCTTCGCCGCTGGTGCTCCCGCCATCGCGCTCTTCCGCCCCAAGTCGTTCGTGGCCGAGGCCTCCGGTGGCGCTCCCGCTGCCGTGGCCGAGTTGGCGGTGCCCGACTCGGGCGCGGCCGGTGCTGCCAAGATCACCAACCGTCACGTCGAGGCGACCACCGGTCCCAAGCTCGACGAGGCCGACGTGGTGGTGGCCGGCGGTCGTGGTCTGACCGAGGTGGCCAAGTTCGAGATGATCGAAGAGTTGGCCCGTCTGCTCAAGGGCGCTCCCGGCGCCTCCCGGGCCATCGTCGACGCCGGCTGGGTGCCCTACAGCTATCAGGTCGGCCAGACCGGCAAGGTGGTCAAGCCCACGGTGTACATCGCCGCCGGTATCTCCGGTGCCACCCAGCACATGGTGGGTATGAAGGGTTCCAAGAACATCATCGCCATCAACAAGGATCCCGAGGCCCCCATTTTCGGTGTGGCCGACCTCGGCATCGTGGGTGACGTGCACAAGGTTCTGCCCCAGCTCATCGAGGCCCTCAAGGCCCGCTGAGCCACATCTCATCGAGTAGTCCGACGGAGCCCCGGTCACCGCGATCCGGGGCTCCGTCGCGTCAGGATGGATGGTGATGGCCAACCTCTTCGGACGGAATCGGCGCAGGACCGATGAGCGACTTCGGACCCTGCGCGCCGGGGGGGCCGTGTCACTCGACTGCCAGCTCCGTCGAACTTCCCCCCGGGGCTGGGGCCCATGGACACCCGGCCACCTGGAACTGGGAGCGGTGGGCGGCGATTCTGGTCCCGGTGCTGCGGTGTGGGGAGTGGCCGACCCGTTGGCTGTGGGCCTCCCCGCCCTACACGGTCCGGTACGAGCCAGCTTCGCTCCGGGGGCGCAACTGTGGGTTCGCCCTGTTCGGTTCGCGACCGAGACGTTCTGGGGTCGTGACTCCCAGATCGTGGTGGTCGAAGATGACCGGCACACCGCCGAACTGGCCTTCGAACCGGTATTGGTCGACGAGGTGGCCCGTCGCCTCACCCTGCTGTTGGCGGGCGGTCCCGGAGTCTGATCAGACCAGAGGCCATGGCACCCGGCGTCCGGTTGGGTCGGCCGGAAAACGGGCCTCGGTCGCCAGAGCCCGAGCCCTGGTCACCAGGGCGTCACGTTCGAACGGACTCAGCAGGTCGGCCAGTCGCGGCGGGAGCGGTAGCTCCACCAGCCGGGTCACGTCCTCGACCAGTTCGGGGGGAACGGGCTCGCCGGCGAAGTCCCAGATGACGGTGCGGAGCTTGAATTCTGCATGCAAGCACAGGCCGTTGTCGATGGCCCAGATGTGACCGGCTGGGTCGACCAGAACATGGCCGCCCTTGCGGTCGGTGCTGTTGGCCATCAGGTCGAATACACACAGCCGGCGGAGTTGGTCGAGCAGGTCGGCGTTCTCCAGCATCGTGAAGTAGTGCTGGGAGAAATCGGCTTCCACGAACCACTGGAGCGATCCCACCCCGAAGGGGCCGTCGCGCTCCACGGTCGGCGGCACCAGGTCCCAACCCAACGTCCGGCTCAGTTCGTAGGCCGCCACTTCCCGGCGGTACAGACCGTCGGGAAAATCCCACAGAGGTTGTTCACCCCGGTGGGGCTTGTAGACGGCCCTGGCTGGCGCAATGTCGTCTCCGTTGCCGGCTACCTCCACCAGCAGGGTCACGTTCGAACTCCACGGCATCCGGCCCAGCACCGTCAGATCGGCGGTGGCCAGTCGGTGCTCGATCGTTGAGTGGTCAGTTGAGCCGGGGGCACACATGACCCAGGGGATCCATAGGCATCTCGCACAGGCGGCATCGGGGGCGACTGGCGGCCACCAGCAGGTCGACCTGGTTGGCGAGACCCCAGACCTGCTCACGGGTGAGGTGCACTATCAACTTGGCGGGGCTGACCTGGAGAACGGCGGGGTCATCGGGGTCGACCACCAATTCTTCGAGCATGGCCACCACCCGGTCCCGCTTTCGGTCAACGCCGATGCTGATCGACCCGACCACGAACTCGAGTGGTCCTGGGTCGTCGGGTGGGGTGGGGATGACCGACGTACGGTCCGGGCCACCGGCTGGGTCGGGAAGGTCGCCGAGCAGCCTCAGCAGGTGATCAGCGAGGGCCATGGCCTGCTGCTTCTCGCATTTGACGTCCACCCGGGTGTCAGCCGACCGGGCCTGAAGGAAGAACACCCGCGAACCCGGCTCGCCGATGGTCCCGCAGGTGAAGTGGTCGGGCGAGGTCAGGTGCCATTCTCGTTGGTTGTCGGTCATGAGGGCACCAGAGTCCGCAGGTCGTCGCCGGTTGAGTTGAGGGCCAGGACCACTGGCCCCGATTCTCCGAACAGCACCGCGGTCACCGAACAGGGCGAGACGACGATCCGCTGGAACAGGTCCAGGTGGGTACCCAGAGCGTGGGCGGCTGCCGCCTTGATGGGATCAGCGTGGGACACCGCTACGAACGCCCGCCCGGGGTGACGGGCGACCAGGTCAGCGAGAGTATCGACCATGCGCTGTTGCATTTCGGCAAAGGACTCTCCACCCGGAAAGCGAAAGCCGCTGGGATAGCGCTGCACGGTCGTCCACTCCCGACGCCGGCGCAGGTTCGAGAGCTTCTGGCCGGTCCAGTCGCCGAAGTCGCACTCCAGCAGACCTCGATGGGCACGGACCTTCAGGCTCAGCGCCCGGCCGATCGGCGCGGCCGTCTCTCGCGTGCGTTCCATGGGCGAGGCGTACACGGCGTCGATTGAACTCAGGTTGGCCAGACGGCCGGCTACCGCCTCGGCTTGGGCCCGCCCAGCGTCGGCCAGATGCAGGCCCGGAGCGCGGCCGGGAAGGGTGGATCCGGTGGTGGGGGTCTGACCGTGACGGACCAGTAGAGCCAGGGTCGGAGCCGAGGAAGCGGAACGGGACATGGGACCTCAACGCTACCGTCGACATCTGTGGACTCCTTCCCGGCTCTGAACCGCGATGTGGTGGCGTGTCGAGCCTGCCCCCGGCTGGTGGAATGGCGTGAGCAGGTGGGTCGTGAGAAGCGGGCAGCATTCCGTGACGAGGAGTACTGGGCTCGACCGGTACCGGGGTTCGGGGACCCTCGGGCTCGGTTGGTGTTGGTGGGACTGGCTCCGGCTGCCCACGGGGCGAACCGCACCGGTCGGATGTTCACCGGAGACCGGTCGGGCGACTTCCTCTACGCCGCCCTGCACCGCGCCGGCTACGCCAACCAGCCCACCAGCACCCACCGAGACGACGGCCTGGAACTGAGTGATGCCTGGATCACGGCGCCGGTCCGGTGTGCCCCTCCCGCCAACAAACCAACCGTCGCCGAGCGCGACAACTGCCGACCGTTCCTCGAACGCGAGCTCGCGCTACTGGTCGAGGCTCGGGTCTACCTGGCGCTGGGCGGGTTCGGATACCAGGCGTTGTGCGCTCATCTGGGGGTGCGGCCCCGGCCGGCGTTCGCCCACGGGGTGGAGGTGGGCCTCGGCGATGGGCGATGGGTCCTGGGCAGTTACCACGTGAGCCAGCAGAACACCTTCACCGGGCGGCTCACCTCGGACATGCTCGACGTCGTGTTGGCAAGGGCACGAGAACTGTCGGGCGGCTGATCGGTGACCTGCCCATCCCCGGCGGTCCCCGATGAGGTGCTCGCTAGGGTGGGCCCGTGACGGGACGAGCCTTCATCACCACTCCCATCTACTACGTGAACGACGTGCCCCACATCGGGCACGCCTACACCACCGTGACCGCCGATGCCCTGGCCAGGTGGCACCGGTTGGTGGGAGATGAGGTCCTGTTCCTGACCGGCACCGACGAGCACGGCCTGAAGATCGCCCGAGCGGCCGAAGCCAAGGGGGTCACCCCCCAGGCCCACGTCGACGAGGTTGCCGCCCGCTACCAGCTGGTGTGGGACCTGCTCGACATCTCCCATGACCGGTTCATCCGCACCACTGACCCCGATCACGTGGCCGCCGTACAGGCCTTTCTCCAGAAGGCCTACGACAACGGCCACATCTACAAGGCCGCCTACGCCGGCTGGTACTGCGTGGCCTGCGAGGCCTATTACGACGAGGAGGACCTGCTGGCCAACCCCGAGGGCGGGCCCGGGCTCGACCCCATCCATGAGCGCCCGGTCGAGTGGTTCGAGGAGGAGAACTGGTTCTTCCGCTTGTCGGCCTTCGAGCAGCCCTTGCTGGACTGGTTCGAGGCCCACCCCGACGCTGTAGGGCCGGTGGGCAAACGTAACGAAGCGCTGGGCCTGATCCGCCAGGGCCTGCGTGACGTGTCGATCACCCGGACCTCGATCGACTGGGGCGTTCCGGTGCCCTGGGACGAGGGCCACGTCTTCTACGTCTGGTACGACGCCCTCATCAACTACGCCACCGCTGTGGGGTACGGCACTGACCCCGAACGGTTCGCGACGTGGTGGCCCCACGTCCGACACCTGATCGGCAAGGACATCCTGCGGTTCCACTGTGTCTACTGGCCAGCGATGCTGCTGGCCGCCGGTGAGCAGCCTCCGGCCCACGTGAACGTGCACGGGTACCTGCTGGTGGGAGGCGAGAAGATGAGTAAGACCCGCCTCAACCAGATCTTCCCGGCCGACCTGGTGGACGAATTCGGCGTCGACGGCTACCGCTACCACTTTCTGCGCGACACGTCGTTCGGCCCCGACGGCGATTTCAGTTACGAGGCGATGGTGGCTCGCTACAACAGCGATCTGGCCAACAACCTCGGCAACCTGCTGAGCCGCGTGGCTACCGTGGTGGGCAAGAAGTGCGACGGAATCGGCCCGGCGCCGCGGCCCGACAGCCCGCTGGCGACGGTGGCCGCCGAAGTGGTGGCCGAGGCATCGGCGGCGTGGGCCGCGATCCAGCCCTCGGTCGCCCTGGAGGCCACGTGGCGCCTGATCCGCGAGGCCAACGCCCTGTTGGAGGCCACCGAGCCCTGGAAAGCCGAGCCCGGTCCCGAGGTGGACGGCGTTCTGGGCGATGCCCTCGAGGTGCTGCGGCTGGTCAGCGTGCTGGCCAGCCCAGCGCTGACCCGGGCCACCGTCGCGGTCTGGCAACGAATCGGCATGCCCGGTCTGCCCACCGACCGCCTGCTGGCCGAGGCGGTCGGCTGGGGTCAGTACCCCGGCGGACTGCCAGTCGCCAAGGGTGACCCGCTGTTCCCACGACTCACCGCCCGGTCGTGACGGTTCGGTGATGAACTCTGAGAAGAAGGGGCCGGAGCAGCCCGAGGGGCGTGGGCCGCTCCGGCCCGACCGGGACCGCCGCGAGATCACATCCGTACCCGACGGCGACCCTGCCCAAACACCCGAGGATCTGACCGCGCTGCGCTGGGTAGACAACCACTGCCACGTCCACCACCGAGGAGCTCCCGCCGACCAGGTCACCGCTCAGGTGGAGGACGCCGCTGCCGCCGGGGTCACCCGGTTGGTGACGGTGGGCTGCGATCTCGACGACTCCCGGGCGGCCATCGCAGCCGCCGCCGCCCACCCCGAGGTGTACGCCACTGCCGGAGTTCATCCCCACGACGCCTCCGGAGGCATCGACGGCCTCGAAGATCTGTTGCGCACCCCCGGCCTGGTGGCGGTGGGAGAGTGCGGGCTCGACTACTTCTACGAGCACAGCCCCCGCGATGTCCAGCGACGGATCTTTGCCGACCAGATCGCTCTGGCCCACGCCCACGACCTGGCCCTCATGATCCACACCCGCGACGCCTGGGACGACACGTTCGACGTGTTGGAGGCCGAAGGCGTACCCGAACGCACCATCTTCCACTGCTTCACCGGTGGCCCCGATGAAGCCCGGCGGTGCCTGGATCTGGGGGCTCACCTGTCCTTCAGCGGGATAGTCACCTTCAAGCACTCCGATGAACTCCGTGAGGCCGCGGCCCTGTGCCCCGACGATCGGCTGCTGGTGGAGACCGACTCGCCGTACCTCACCCCGCACCCTCACCGTGGCGAACGCAACCGACCCGCCCTGGTGCGTTTCGTCGGGGCTGCCGTGGCCGCCGCCCGAGGCCGCAGTGCCGCCGAGATCGCCCAGCTCACCTGGGACAACACCGCCCGCGTGTACCGACTGCCTGCTGCTCAGTAGGGGCCGGTGGTCCGGACCACGGTTCCGGCGTCGGGGAAGGCCCCCTCCACGAACCAGGTACTGCCCGATCCGGCCAACACCGGCTGGCTGCCGGTGGCCTCGGCCAGCCGGTCCCGCCACTCGGCCAGTTCGGGGGCCACCGCCAACGCCGCGGGCTCCAAGTCGTTGGGACCCGACGCGGTCGGTCCTCCCAGGTCGTCCCACGCTCGGTACACCGCCGGGGTCGAGCAGCCGATCGGCGGTGTGATCAGGGTGAACACGCGGTCCAGGCGGGGGAGCGGCTCGATGATCTCACCGATCCCGGTCACCCGGGCTCGGCCTCCGGTCAGGCAGAACGGCACGTCGGCTCCCAGTGACGCGGCCAGGTCCAAGTCGTGTACGGCAGCCCAGCGGAACACGGCGGCGGCATCAGCTGACCCTCCCCCCAGACCAGCGCCAGCCGGGATGCGCTTGACAAGTCGCACCTGAGCGGTGCGGTCCAACAGTCGGAGTGCCCGGCGCACCAGGTTGTCGTCGTCGGCTGGAACGGCCAGGCCGCTGGCCCCTTCGATCTCCAGGCCGTCGCCGTCGTCGAAGGTGAGGGTGTCCACCAGGTCGACGGTCACCATCTCGGCGTCTATCAGGTGGAACCCATCGGGGCGTACTCCGGTGATCCGTAACGAGACGGTGAGCTTGGCCGGTGCGATCACCGTGGTGGCAGGCACCCCAGAACCCTACGAGTTGGCTCCATCGCCACCCGACGTGGGCCGACGGCGGGCGGCGACGGCGTGGGCCAGGCGGCCGAAATCCTCGATCGACAGCCGTTCGGGTCGGCTCTCGGGAGAGATGTCGGCGGCGACGAAATCCTCCGGGGTACACATCTCGGCCAGCGAACGGCGCAGCATTTTGCGGCGTTGGTTGAATGACCGCTCGACCAGGGACAGGAGCACCTCGGGGTCGGCGTCAGTCGCGGGGGCGTCCCGTCGGACGATCTCGACCAGGGCCGAGTCGACCCGGGGCCGAGGCAGGAACACGTCGGGACCCACCCGCCCGACCAACCGGGCTGTGGCCCGGTAGGCCACCTTGACCGAAGGAATCCCATAGGCGGGATCGCCAGGCCCGGCCGCCAGTCGTTCGCCCGCCTCCTTTTGGACCATCACCAGCATCCGGGTGATGGCGGGAACATCGGCCAACAGGTCAAGCACCAGCGGGGTGGCCACGTTGTAGGGAAGGTTGGCCACCAGAGTCCAGGGCAGATGACCGCCCAGAACCTCATCCCAGTCCAGCTCGAGGGCGTCGCCGTGAACCAGTGACACCCCGGCGCAGTCGGCGGTCACGCCGGCGAGAACCGGGATCAGGTGGCGGTCGGTCTCCACCGCCGTGACGGTCGCCCCGGTCTCGGCCAGAGCGAGGGTGAGCGACCCAAGCCCGGCGCCGATCTCGACCACATGGTCGCCGGGGCCGACCCCGGCCAAGCGGGCGATACGGCGAACGGTGTTGGGGTCGACCACGAAGTTCTGCCCCAGGGCTCGGCTGGGTCCCAGTGAATGGCGTTCCATCAGTTCGCTCAAGGAACGCCGGGTGTGGGTCATGTCTCGAATCTTGCCCCAGCGCGGCCGACCCCGGACCGGTCCGGTCGGTTTGGAGTAGCGGCCGAGCCGGTCCTAGCGTGGCCCCACCATGGGTTCACTGATCAAGAAGCGCCGTAAGCGCATGCGCAAGAAGAAGCACAAGAAGATGCTGAAGCGCACCCGTTGGCAGCGTCGGGCAGCCGGCAAGTAGCCACCGGGTCCGCACCCAGCCTGAGACCTCGCTCGCGACCGCCCACCCGGGCGGTCGCGACGCGTCGGCTACAGGTGTCGCCCCGTCTAGTCTGACGGGCCCGATCGGGGGTAGTTCAGTTGGTAGAACTCCGGCCTTTGGAGCCGGCTGTCGCAGGTTCGAGCCCTGCCCCCCGAGCTCTTGTCAACCTCCACTGAGTCAACGCACGACTATCGCGCCCACCTTGACGGCCTGCGCACCCTGGCGGTCTATCTGGTTGTGGCGTTCCACGCCGGTGTGGCCCGGTTCGCGGGCGGGTTCATCGGAGTGGACGTGTTCTTCGTGCTGTCAGGTTTTCTGGTCACCCAGGTACTGCTGCGTGACCTCGGATCGAGCAACCGGGTTCGGTTCAGCCGGTTCTACGCCAGACGGTTCCGGCGACTGCTTCCAGCCTCGGCGGTGGTGTTGGTGTCCACCTTGGTCGCCTTCTCATGGGTGGCCAGTCCCGCCGAAGTGGACGCCGCAGCCGGAGGGTTCCGCGCCGCCTTCTGGTACGTGGCCAACTGGCACTTCGTCCGTGAGGCCACCGACTACTTCGCGGCCGGGCAGGCCGAGAGCCCGGTCCTGCACTTCTGGTCGTTGGCGGTGGAGGAACAGTTCTATCTGGGGTGGCCGCTGATCCTGGCCGGACTGTGGACGGTCACGCGCCGGGCGGGCCGCCACTCGCGCAACGTCTTGCGAGGAGTGGTGGCCGCGGTGGCGATGGCGTCGCTGGGATGGGCGTGGTACCTCAGCGGGTCGGCGCCCGATCGCGCCTACTACGGAACCGACACCCGTATCTACCAGCTGCTGGCGGGGGCGCTGTTGGCCCTGACCCCGGGTCTGATCACCCGAGCACGCAGATTCGAACGGTGGTCGGGGCCTGTTGCCGGGCTGGCGGTGGTGGGCCTGGTGGTGGTCGGAACCAGCGCGGTCAGCTTGACTCCAGTTCAGCGGGGCATGGTGGCCTGCGTTCTGACCGTGATGCTGATTCTGGGCCTCGAGCGAGGGCCCAGCCCGGTGAGAGCGGTCTTCTCCTGGGAACCGATGGTGTATCTGGGGAGGATCTCCTACGGGACGTATCTCTGGCACTGGCCGGTCATTGTTGTTGCCCAGCGTCTCGGAGATTTCAGCCCGAAGCAGATGCTGGCGGTGGCGACTGTCTTGTCCACCGGCCTGGCAGCCGCCAGTGCCGAACTGCTCGAGCGGCCGTTCCGGCAATCACCCCAGCTCGACCGGATCCCCCGCCTGGTGGTGGCAGTCGGTCTGGCCGTGAGCCTGATGGGGGGGATGCTGGTGGTGGAGCGGTCGACCACGGTCTGGGACCATCAGGTTGTGAGGTCGGTTGCCACCAATGGATTGATCCTCACACCGGTACCGGAGAACTTCGACCAGGAGTCCATCTACGAACAGCGGTACTCGACCCCGCTGTCGTGTGACCCGGAGACCATGAAGATCTGCACGCCCCTGACCGGTGACGGCAAGCACGTTGTCCTGGTAGGAGACAGCAACGCCCTGATGTTCCAGGGGGCGGTCCACAAGCTGGCAAAGGACCACGGATTGACCTTCACCCTCATGGCGATCAGGGGATGCTCGTGGGAGCCCGGATACCTCTATGCCAGTCACCTGGACAAGCGAGAACAGTGTGATGCGGCTGACCAGCTCTTTTATGACCGGATCCTTCCCGAGCTTCAGCCCGATCTGGTCGTAGCGGTCGACGTGCGAGAGGCCGAGGCCATCCGAGAGCCGGATTTCACCGGCACTGCGAAGCAGAAGGAGCAGAGGTCAGCCATGGCTCTGGGGGTGGAGAAGATCCTGGCTTCAGGAGCTGATCTGGTGGTCATCGAGCCCCTTCCCCGGACCTTGCCCCCCGAGAGTCAGCTCAACTGCCTGGCAACCGCCACCTACCAGGAGGAATGCCGGTTCAAGTCCAACCTCGCCCCGTACTGGGTGGAACAGGACCTGCGGCAGATGGACGAGGCCAACGAGCGGATGTGGTCGGTGGACATGGACCGCATAGTGTGCCCGGCCCTGCCGATCTGTGATCCCTATGTAAACGGAATGGTGGCCCGATGGGACGGGGCGCATCTCACCCGGAAGTTCGGTGAGTCCCTGGCTGACGATCTGGCCGACATTCTCGCCGAACGAGGACTGCTCGATTCGCGCTAGACCGTTCTCATGACCGACCGTCGTCTCTCGGCCATCGTCCTGGCTGCTGGCCAGGGCACCCGCATGAAATCGTCCCGTCCCAAGCCGCTCCATTTGCTGGCGGGCCGGGCGATGCTCCTCTACGTCCTGGACTCGTTGGCCACCTGTTCGGTCGAGCGAGTGGTCGTGGTGGTGGGCCACGGTGCGGAACGCGTCACCAAGAAGCTTCAGGCCGAGGAACCCGATCTGCACCTGAGCTTCGTGGAGCAGCAGCGGCAGAACGGCACCGGCGACGCCGCCAGCGTCGGACTCACCGGCCTGCCCGACGACGGTGAGGACAACGACGACCAACACGTGCTGGTCCTGCCGGGAGACATGCCATTGCTGCGCCCTGCCACCATCGCAGCTCTGGTCGATCAGCACCGCGTGACTCAAGCCGCCTGTACGGTGCTGACTGCCCGGGTTCCCGACCCGGGCAGCTATGGCCGGGTGGTGCGGGGGCGGGACGATCAGGTGGAGCGGATCGTCGAACGGGTCGACGCCTCACCCGAAGAGATCGAGATCGACGAGATCAATACTTCGGTGTACTGCTTCCGTCGGTCGCTGTTGGCTCCGGCGCTTCGTCGCCTCAGCCCCGACAACGCCCAGGGCGAGTACTACCTGACCGACGTGGTGGCCGTTCTGCGTTCGGCGGGCCACAAGGTTGGAGCGCTGACGGTGACCGACCCGCAGGAGGCCGAGGGGATCAACGACCGACTCCAGTTGGCGGCAGCCGAGGCCGAGCTGCGTCGTCGCACCAACGAACGGTGGATGGCCGAAGGGGTGACCATCGTTGATCCGGCGGCGACTTACATGGACTCGACGGTGGTGCTCGGAGCCGACGTGACCATCTTCCCCGGCACGATCCTCCAGGGGGCGACGCGGGTCGGGGCGGGGTCCGAGATCGGCCCGCACTCGCGCCTGGTCGACTGTCTGGTGGGTGATGCCACGGTGGTGGAGCAGTCCAACGCCCGAGATGCCGAGATCGGAACTGGGTGCCGGGTCGGTCCCTTCGCCCATCTGGCCCCGGGGACGTCGGTGCCCGATGGGACGGTGACCGGGCCGTTCTATGCTTCCGGTGGTCCCGACGGCACCGAAGGTCGTGGTGACCGATGAGTCGCGATCTCTGAAAGGCAGCCCCATGGAGCTGGTCACCAAGAAGAAGCTGATGCTCTACAGCGGTGACGCCCACCCCGAGTTGTCGCAGGAGATCGCGGCGGCGCTCGGCGTCGAGCTGGGAGAGACCAACCTCCGCCAGTTCGCCAACGGCGAGATGCATTGCCGATACGGGGAGTCGGTCCGGGGTGCTGACGTGTTCATCATCCAGACCCACGGTGGTCTGCCGGTGAATGACGCACTCATGCAGCAGCTCATCATGATCGATGCCGCCAAGCGGGCATCGGCCAAACGGATCACCGCCGTCTGCCCCTACTACGGCTACTCCCGCCAGGACCGCAAGGCCGAGGGCCGTGAGCCCATCACCGCCAAGCTGGTGGCTGACATGCTCACCGTGGCCGGAGCCGACCGAGTGGTGTCGGTCGATCTCCACACCGGGCAGATCCAGGGGTTCTTCGACCGACCGGTGGATCACCTGACCGCGCTGCCGATTCTGCTCGAGGCCTGCCAGCGCGCCGGTCACCCCGACGATCTGGTGATCGTGTCACCCGATGCCGGCGGGATGAAGGCCGCCAAGCGACTGGCCAACCACCTCGGCGCCGACCTGGCCTTCGTCAACAAGGTGCGCCCCAAAGGGGTGGCCAACGTGGTCGAAGCCTCCAACGTGATCGGCAACGTGGCCGACAAGACCTGCATTCTGCTCGACGACATGATCGACACCGCCGGCACCATCGTGGCCGCCGCCCAGCTCCTGAAGGACGAAGGGGCCACCGAGGTGTGGGCCATGGCCACCCATGCCGTCTTGTCGGACCCGGCCACCGAACGTCTCAAGAACTCGGTCATCGAGAAGGTCGTGGTGACCAACACCCTGCCCCTGCCCACCGAGAAGCAGCTCGACAAGATCGAGGTGCTGTCCATCGCCCCGCTGGTGGCTGACGCCATCACCGCGGTGTTCGAGGACGAGTCGGTCAGCGAGATCTTCGGCGGCGAGAACCAGAAGTAGCCCCTCGGCGCCGCTTGGGTCCGAGACTGGGATGCCGCCTACGCTGGTCGACCGTTCACAACCGACATGCGCTCCGGCGCGATCTCTGAAGTAGGAGTTCCGATGGCTGAGATCACCCTCACTGCAACCACCGGCCGCGAGCTGGGCTCTGGCCCGTCCAAGCGGCTCCGGGCCCAGGGCAAGGTGCCCGGCGTGGTCTACGGGCTGGGCACCGACCCGGTGGCGATCGCTGTCGACTGGCGGCCTTTCCGCGAGACCCTGGTCACCGATGCCGGGCTCAACGTGCTCATCGACTTGGACATCGATGGCGACGTGGCCCTGTGCATGATCAAGGAGCTTCAGCGCCACCCCATCCGCTCCGATGTACTGCACGTCGACTTCCTGCGGGTGAGCCGCGACGCCGCCATCACCGTCGAAGTGCCGGTGGTGCTCGAAGGTGAGGCGCGCGAGGTCGAAATGGCCGACGGCATGATCGATCAGATCCTGTTCAACCTGGCGGTGAGCGCCAAGCCCGCCGACATCCCCAACGAGCTGGCCGTCGACATCTCGGCCCTGGCCATGGGCGACCAGATCACGGTGGGCGACCTCAAGCTTCCCGCCGGGGTCACCACCGACGTCGACGCCGAAGAGGTGGTGGTGATCACCGCCCACACCGGTGCCGCCGAGTCCGCCGAGTCCGCCGAGGGCGATGGCGAAGACGGTGAGGCTGCCGAGGCCGGGTCCGAGGGCGACGCCGAAGCCTGATCGTGGCCTTTCGACGGGGTGCCGCCGCTGACCGGCGCGGCACTCCGGCCGATCTGGTGGTGGTGGGTCTGGGAAACCCCGGCACCGAGTACTCCGGTACCCGCCACAACATCGGAGCCGAGGTGGTGGCCGTTCTCGCTGACCGCCACGGGATCCGGCTCAAGGCCGGTCGCGAGCGGGCATGGTCGGGCGAAGGGCGGGTCGGAGACCGGCTGGTGGCGCTGGCTGTACCCCAGACCTACTACAACGACTCGGGCTTGGCGCTGAGTGCCCTGGTCCGTCGTCACGGCGTGGACGATCCTCATCGCGTGGTGGTGGTGCACGACGAGATGGACCTCCCTCCGGGCAAACTGAAGGTCAAGCTGGGTGGTGGACTGGCGGGAAACAACGGCCTGAAGTCGATCAAGGCCCACCTCCACACCGACGACTTCGTGCGGGTACGGGTGGGAATTGGTAAACCCCCCGGCCGCCAGCAGGGGGTCGACCACGTGCTCCGCCGTCCCGGTAAGGCCGAGCGGGCCGACCTGGACGTGGCGGTCGCCGAAGCTGCCGATGCAGTCGAGATGCTGGCGGCTGACGGGATTGAAGCCGCCATGACCCGGTACAACCAACGATGACCCTCCACGATCTTCCCCTCGCCCTGCGGGACGACCCGGCCATGCTCGAGGTACTGGGTCGTCGCACCGCGGTGGTGGCGGTGCCGGAGGCGGCCCGGCCCGTCACCCTGGCTGCCATCGCCCGTATCGGATCACGACGACCACTGCTCGTGGCGGTACCCACCACCGCCGAAGCCGAACGGCTGACCAGCGACCTGGGCACCCTGCTCGGCGAGGAGGCGGTCGAGCTGTTCCCCGCCTGGGAGACGCTGCCCTTCGAGCGCGTCAGTCCCGGCATCGAGACCATGGGACGCCGGCTACGAACCATCTGGCGTCTCCTCCACGCCCCGACCGAACGCGTGCCGCTGGTCGTCGTGGCTCCGGTGCGGGCTCTGATCCAACGTCTCGGTCCCCACGTCGAGGATGTGGCTCCGTTGGTGGTCCGCCGAGGTGAAGTGCACGATCAGGTCGCTCTGGTGGAGTGGCTGGGACACAACGGCTACCGACGAGAGCCGCAGGTCGAACACCGAGGCGAGTTCGCGGTCCGGGGATCGATCGTGGACCTGTTCCCGCCCACCGCCGACGCCCCGGTGCGCATCGACCTCTGGGGTGACGAGGTGGACCGGCTCACTCGGTTCTCGGTGAGTGACCAGCGGTCGGTGGCCGACCTGGACGAGGTGGAGGCCTTCGCTTGTCGCGAGCTGTTGCCCACCGACGAGGTTCGAGACCGGGCCGCACAGCTGGTGGGATCTGAGCCCTGGGGCCGGGAGCAGTGGGAACGGCTTGCCGACGGCGCCATTTTCGACGGCATGGAATCCTGGCTCCCGTGGCTGACCACCGATCAGCGCACGGTGGTCGACATCCTGCCCGACGGAGCACAGGTGATCCTGTTGGAGCCTGGCCGCCTTCGGGACCGGGCGGGGGACCTGCTGGCCGAGGAGGCCGACCTGGCCTCGACCCTGGCCCGCACCTGGGAGGTGGGTGAGGGGAGGAGCTTCCCGGCCCTGCATGTCGCGTTCACTGATCTGTTCGGAGAGGCCGAGCTTCCGGTGTGGACCATGACCACCGTTCCCGACGGCCCCGACGTGGCCACGGTGGCGGCCATGGGCTGGAACCCGGTAGTGGGTGATGGAGAGGGATTGACCCGTCAGCTCCGCCAGCTCATCGACGATGACTACCGGATCGTGGTGGCCGCCGACAGCGAGGCTTCGGCAGTCAGGCTGGCGGCCCTGCTGCGC
>CAUJFC010000058.1 GCA_963169755.1 Actinomycetota bacterium
TGGGTTCGTGGACCTGGTCTACAAGAACGTGCTCAACCGCAAGCCCGATGCCTCTGGCCGGGCCTACTGGATCGACATGCTCGCCAAGGGGCTGTACCGGGGTCAGCTCATGACCAGGTTCTCCGAGGCCCCCGAGTATCTCCAGAAGTCCAATGGCTATGTGACCGCCGTCCACCTCTACAACAGCCTCTTCCAGCTCAGCCTGTCGCGGGGACTCTCGGACTCATATGGACCGGCCATCAACAGCGGCAGTCTCACCGCCGAGGAACTCGCCACCCAGTTGATGGCCGACAACCGCTATCGGTCACGCTTCAACTGAACTCCGGTAGAGGTCGACCAGCCCGTCCACAGTCGCCTCCCACCGGAACCGCCCAAGGCGGCGGCGACCGGCCTCCACCAGTTGTCGGGCGACAGCCTCGTCGTTCAACACAACGCTCAGCGCATCGGCCAGCGCGCTCACGTCTCCGACGTCCACCAGCCGGGCGGCGTCGCCCACCACCTCGGGTATCGCTCCGGCCGCGGTTGCCACCACCGGGGTGTCCACCGCCATGGCATCCAACGGCACCAGCCCGAACCCCTCATAGCGGCTGGGATAGGCCACCACTGACGCTCCCCTCATCAACGCCCAGCGGGTCTCATCGTCGACCCAACCAAGCCGCCTGATCCGACGCCGGTGAACAGCCCGATCCATCGCTTCGGTGAGAGCCGACGCACCCCAGCCGTCAGGTCCGGCAATCACCAATCCCAGATCGTCATCGCCCCCGGCGATCGAGTCGAAAGCCGCCACCAGACCGGGTAGGTCCTTTCGGGGTTCCACGGTACCGATGGCCAGGACGTAGCGGTCCCGACCGGCAAGATGACGCCCCCGGGCGGCATCCGAACGTGGAGTGGCTGACGGTGGCGAGAAGTGGCCGTTGAGGATAGGTACGACCCGCTCACCTGCTTCGGGAAACGCTGTCCTCACCTCGTCGGCCACGAACTCGCTGACTGTGTGGATCCACGCGCCGCGGGCCAACGCCCGGCGCATGAGCGTCGGCCACTGCAATACGTCCGGGGTACACAATCCGGGATGGTGGACAGCGGTCAGGTCGTGCACGGTGACCACCTCGGCTGCACCACCCCCGGGCGGCACCACGAAGTTGGGACCGTGAACCACATCCACCGTCCCGGCCAACCACTGGGCACTGGGGTGGTTTCCTCGCTGCCAGGCGGCCCGGGCCAGTCGGGCGGGCACTGGCACTGTCGAGCGGTGGGCGACCAGACCCTGAGGGATCACATGTTCCAAGCGGCCGGTGCCCCGTAGCGAGACGGCGAACGGGTGCACCTCCACCTCTGGCCGCCGTGCGACACCGTCCAGAACGGCCCGAGTGAACGTTCCCACGCCAGTGGGACGATCGAGCAACGAGGTGACGTCGATACCCAGGGCCAGGGGTGACGGATCGCTCACGGTGTCCAAGGGTAGAGTTGATCGGCCTACGCGTCGGGACCGCTCTTGGCCTGGCGTCCGGCACCATGGGGATTCCGCCAACCTGGAGGCCAGCGTGCGATCAGCTCCCATGTCGCCGAGAGCTCGACTCCGTCGACGCCGCAGACTCATGGGAGTCGTGCCGGCGATGTTGGTCTCATGGGCGATGGTCGGCGCGGTCCCCACCGGTTCACGCTCCACCCAGCCGGGCACCCTTCACACTCAGAAGGTGGTTCTCACCGGTACCGGAGTCGGCTCGGGCTCCGCAGTGTCGCGCGCCCGAGCCGTCCCGTCAGCGGCATCGCCCGGTTGGAGCACCGTGGTCGAGGTGGACGCCGATTCGCAGGCCGTGTCGGTGGCCTGGCGCGCGGCCCCCGAGGGCGAAGTGGAGATCCGGGGGGAGGTGGACGGGACCTGGACCGAGTGGAACCACATCCACCCCAACCCTGCCGAAAGCCCCGACGAAGAGCCGGGTGGCGAAGGCTCTGAGACGGCCGTGTCGGGTGACCTGGTCTGGTTCGGTGACCCTGGTGTCGACCGCGTCGAGTTGCGAGTGACCAGCGGGAATCTGCGTGACCTGACGATCGAGGCCATGCGTTACACCGCTCCCCGCGATTCCTCCTGGCTCACGACGGCGCTGGCCACCCCGGCTGCCTCGGCCGCCGATACCAAGCCATCCATCCGCCCCCGCAAGGACTGGGCCACCGCCGGTTGGGCCACCGAGAACGACGACTGTGCCAGCGGCCCCAAGATCGCTGAGGGCGGAGTGAAGTTCGCGGTGGTGCACCACACCGTCAACGCCAACGACTACACCCAGGCCCAGGTTCCCGGAATGCTGGCGTCCATCTACCGCTTCCACACCGCCACCCGCGGCTGGTGCGACATCGCCTACAACTTCGTGATCGATCGCTTCGGCCAGATCTGGGAGGGTCGTACCGGCAGCATCGACGGTGCGGTCATCGGCGGGCACGCCCAGGGTTTCAACACCAACAGCGTGGGGGTCTCGTTCCTGGGCCAGCACCACCCCGGCGACTCCCCCACCGGTGTATCCCCCACCTCCGCTCAGCTCGATGCCGCCGGAAAGGTGATCGGCTGGAAGCTGGGTCAGAACAAGATGCCGGCTACCGGCACGGTGACCGCACCCGATGGTTCCACCATTCAACGAGTGGTGGGGCACCGCGATGTGGGTCAGACGTCGTGCCCGGGTGACCTGTTGTACTCCAAGCTCGCCACCATCCGCTCGACCGCCGCATCGGTTGCGGCCAGCACCACACCCACCGTCCCTCCGGTCTCCACCACCTCCACCACCACCCCGAGCACCGGCACCACTTCGCCGAGTCGTCCCCTCGGACCATTCGACACCGCCGCCGAGTTGGTCGACCAGTCATACCGAGATCTGCTGCGCCGAGCACCGTCGGCCAACGAGAAGGCCCTGGCCACCGCCGCCATCTCGGGGGGCCAGAAGGCGGAGGTGTTCCTGGCGAACCTGGCCACCGGTTCTGAGACCGATACCTACGTGCGCCAACCGATCCGGCTGTACCGGGCCTACTTCCTACGGAATCCAGACCGGGCCGGACTGGAGTTCTGGGTGGGAAAGCGTCGGGCCGGCTGGTCGCTCAACCGGATCTCGGGAGAGTTCGCGGCCTCCGCCGAGTTCAAGAACCGCTACGGGTCACTCTCGTCGGGACAGTTCGTGGACCTCGTGTACCGCAACGTGTTGGGTCGTGCGCCCGACGCGACCGGGCGCTCCTTCTGGGAAGGCAGGCTCAACCGTGGCATGCCCCGGGGTGAGCTGATGACGGGCTTCTCCGAGTCCCCCGAGTACCGCTCCAAGACCCTGTCGGGGGTGAGCGTGGTGACCCTCTACGACGGAATGATCCAGCGCTCGATTCCCCAGGGTACCTTCGACTACCTCGAGCCCCGGCTCCGCACCGGCGTCACCGACACATCGGGCGTGGCGCGGTACTTCTTGGACAAGCCCGAGTACAACGCCCGATTCCGCTGACCGAACCCGGTCAGATCGCGGAGGCCACGCTGATGCCGCCCACGATGCACGCCACTGCCATTCCGGCGCAAAGGGCGTATCCGATAGCTGGGTTCTGACGACGGAGGGCCGGGGCACAAAGGGCGTAGCCGGCGGCCGCTCCCCCGATGAGCCCGCCAATATGGCCGCCGATCGAGATTCCGCTGATCCCGAAGGTGATCACTAGGTTCAGTACCAGCACACCGATCAGCGGTGAGTCACGGAACTGAACACCCTGGATGCGTTGAGCCACCAGGATGAATCCCATGAGGCCGAACACTCCGCCCGACGCTCCGGCCGTGATGTCGTTGGGACTGAGGATCAAGGCTCCTAGCGAGCCGGTGAGCAGGGCCACGCCGTAACCCGTCACCAGTCGGGACCGCCCTTCCAGGTTCTCCACCACCGCCCCCAGCACCCAGAGCGCGTACATGTTGAACAGGATGTGGACCAGCCCGAAGTGCAGGAATCCCGAGCTGACCATGCGGTACCACTGG
>CAUJFC010000059.1 GCA_963169755.1 Actinomycetota bacterium
TGGCGGCTTCGATCACCTGCTTGGCGATGGGGGCCGCCACCCGGCCACCGGTCTGTTCGCTGGCCCCGTCCTGGGCCTCCACCAGCACCGCCACCGCCACGGTGGGTGCGCCTCCTGGGGGCCCGGCCCAGGCGATGACCCAGGCGTGGGACTTGAGGGGACGGCTGGCGCCGGTCTGGGCGGTTCCGGTCTTGGCTCCCACGTCCAACCCCTCGATGCGGAGGCGAGTGGCGCTGCCGGCGCGCACCACCTCACGCATGGCGTCCATCATCACCGCCGCCGTCGAGGGGCTGACCGCCCTCCGCCAGGCATCGGGGTCGGTCCGGCTGACCAGAGCGGCTTCACCGTCGCGGATCTCGTCGACCACGTGGGGGGCCATGATCACGCCCCCGTTGGCGATGCCCGCGGCCACCAGCGCCATCTGGAGCGGCGTGGCGGCCACCGAGTACTGGCCGATGGCGCTCTGGGCCAGGGCGGGGTCGTTGCGGTCGGCTTCGAAGTTGTCGGTGGGATAGTTCGACACCACCGCCGGCAGGTCGAAGGGGGGACGGTGGTTGAACCCGAAGTTCTCGGCTCCGGCCCGCAGGGTGGCACTGCCCAGGTCCAGACCCATCTGCCCGAACGAGGTGTTACACGACTTGGCCAGGATCCGAAAGAGGGTTCCGCCGCAAGCCGAGCCCCCGAAGTTGGGCAGGTTGGTGGAGGTGTAGGGCAGGTCCAGCGAGGTGAGGGTGGGATACACAGGCGAGTCCGGGGTGACCATCCCGCTCTGCACGCCAGTCGACCCGGTCACCACCTTGAAGGTCGACCCGGGTGGGTAGATCTCGCGGTAGGCCTTGGCCAGCAGGGGCTTGGCGGGGTCGGCCTCGTACAGGGCACGGGCGGCGGCCGACCCCTCGAGGTCGTGGCTGGAAAGCAGGTTCGGGTCGAAGCTGGGCCACGACCACAGGGCCAGCACTGCACCGTTGCGGGGGTCGAGGGCCACCACTGTTCCTCGCTGGTCACCCAGTGCCGCCCGGGCCGCCCGTTGGACGTCGGCGCGCAGGGTGAGCCGCACGTTGCCCGTGCGGTCGGCCTCCACGAACAGGTCGCCGATCGAGCGCACCTGCTGAGCGGGCGAGCGGCCCGACAGTTCGGTGTTGAACGCCCTCTCTATGCCGGTGGCCCCGAACTGGTAGTTGAAATAGCCGGTGACGTGGGCGAACAGCTCACCCTCGGGAAACTCGCGCTGGTATTGAAACCGGTCGTCCACCGGCACCGAGCGCGCCACCACCACCCCGTCGGCGGTGGTTACGTGCCCCCGGGGTCGGCTGAAGGCCTGATCCACCGGCCGCGAGTTGCCGCCCCGGGTGTTCAGTTCTTCGGCCCGGAACACCTGGATGTAGTTGAGCTGCACGAACAACGCGCAGAACAAGAGCATCAAGAACGCTCCTAGGCGGCGGATCTGGCGTTCCATCAGAAGGTTGCTCCCGCAGCCGGGTTCGCGGAAGCCGACTCTTCGGGGGCCGAGGCTTCGGCCGATTCGACTCGGGCCTTTCGGCGGGGTCGGGCCGGTCGGCGTTGATCGGAGACTCGGATCAACAGGGCCAGCAGCACATAGTTGGCCACGAGGGCCGACCCCCCGTAGGACACGAACGGCAGCACCACGCCGGTGAGGGGAAGTAGGCGGGTGACACCGGCCAGAATCACGAAGGCCTGCATGCCGAGCAGGGCGGTGAGGCCCGCAGCCAGCAGCTTCTCGAAGGGGTGGTCGGCCTGCTGGGCGATGCGCAGCCCGGCCCCCACGATCAGCAGATAGGCCACCAGCACGGCGGTACCGCCCAGTAGACCCAGTTCTTCGCCGATGGCGGCGAAGATGAAGTCGCTCTCCACGATCGGGATCTTGTCGGGGCGTCCCAGACCGATCCCGGTCCCGGTGACCCCGCCCCAAGCCAGGGCGTACCAGGTCTGCACGAGCTGACCGCCGGCGTCGTCCCAGGGGTTCAGCCACTGGTTGACCCGGTTCTGCACGTGGCCGAACTGGGTCCACGCCCCGTAGGCGGCCACCCCGAACATGGCGGCGCCGCCCAGCGGATAGGCGACTCGCCCAGTGGCCACCCACAACATGGCCATGAACAGGGCGAAGAACAGCAGCGACGAGCCCAGGTCCTTCTGGGCGGTCATGACCACGATGGCCAGTCCCCACGCCACCAGTACCGGGCCGAGATGCTTGAGGTCGGGCAAGACGGGTCGGAACCGGGGCCAGGTGGCCATGCTCAGCAGCTCTCGCTTCTCCACCAGGTACGAGGCGAAGAAGAGAGCGAAGGCGATCTTGGCGAACTCGCCGGGCTGGAAGCTGATCGGTCCGAACGCCACCCAGATGCGCGCCCCTCGGATGTTGCGCCCGATGCCGGGGATCAGCGGTGAGATCAGCAGCACCAGGCCGACCAACAGGAAGGTGTAGCGGTATCGCTCGAGGTCGCGGGCCCGACGAACCAGCAGGAGGGTCAGTACGAACCCGACGATGCCCACCGCCGTCCAGGTGGCCTGATTGTCGGCCAGTTCGGCGTCGAGTCGGGCGATGAACACGTAGCCGATCCCGTTGAGCAGAGCGGCCAGCGGCAGGAGCATGCCGTCGGCCTGGGGGGCGAGGCGACGGACCACCAGGTGGGCGCCCACGAACAATCCCAGGAACACCCCGAGGAAGGGGCCGATGTCGGCGGGAACCGAGGCGGTGGTGCCCAGGCTGGCCAAGGTGTAGGCCCCGCCGGTGACCAGCGCGGCCAGGATCAGCAGACCCAACTCGGACCGGCGACGAACCTGGCCCATGACCGTGGCACGGGCGCTCACGGCGCACTCACCGCCCGGGTTGCGACCGCAGGTTGGCCGGAACTGCCGGTGGGGCCGCGGCCGTGGTGGGGACGGTGGCCGGCACCGATGGGCCGGCCGGCCCGGTCGTGGGGGCGGTGGTCGCCGTGGTGGTACTGGTGGTAGTCGAGGTGGTGCTGGTGGTGGTGGTCGTGGTGGTCGTCGTGCTGGTGGCGTCGATGGCCTCCTGCACGTTGAACTCGAACTCCCTTGCGGCCTGGGCGTCGGAGAACTCCTTGCCGTTTCGAGCCTGGGTGCGGAACGGCTCTGGCATGTCGCTGAGCGTGAAGGGCATGTCGTACATGTACTCGGACCCCAACCCCAGCAAGCCGGTCTCACTTCCTCGGTACAGGCTCACCCGGTCGCCGCTCACCGCCAGCCGGTAGGTGCCACTCTCGGAGTAGTAGATGGCGCCGAGCACCACGGCCACCACGATCACCAAAGCGGCAGCGAAGGCCAGGACTCGCCAGGTCAGCCGTTTGGCGCGGGCCCGGTCCAAGTCGGCGTACAGGTCATCTCCCTCGGCCCCGTAGTCGTCGGTGGACTCGGGCAGAGAGCTGGCACGGTCAGCGAACACCGGGCCGGCGGCCGGGTCCATCACCACCTCGGGGGCACCGCCCACGGCTTCCTGTTCGGCCAGGGCCGCTTGGCGGGCCGCCTCCTCATCGGCAGCTCGTTCGGCGGCGGCCTTGGCCTCGGCAGCGGCTGCCGCTGCCGCCTGGGCCTGGGCGATGGATGCAGCTCGGCCGTCGTCGTCGATGACGTCGACCACCACCACGGTGATGTTGTCGCGCCCACCGCCTTCGTTGGCCAGTCTCACCAGCTCGGCGGCAGCCTCGTCGGGGTCGACCAGGCGTCGCAACACCGAACTCATCTGGTCGATGGAGACCTCGTTGAACAGGCCGTCACTGCACAGCAAGTAGCGGTCGCCGGCCAGGGGCAGCAGGGTGGCACCGTCGACTTCGACGTCGAGATCGATTCCCAGCGCCCGAGTGAGGATGTTGCGCTGGGGGTGGACCTTGGCTTCTTCGGCGGTGATCCGACCGTCTCTCACCAGGTCCTCGACCAGGCTGTGGTCGTGGCTGAGCTGGTGGAGCTGGTCGTCGCGCATCAGGTAGACGCGGGAATCACCGACGTTGATCCAGGCGATCTCGTCACCTTCGGGGCCGGGTACGAGCTGGATCGCCACCAGGGTGGTGCCCATACCGTGGAGTTCAGGGTCGCTTCCGGCCTTCTCGAAGATGGCCCGGTTGGCCACCCGTACGGCGTGTTTGAGGGCGTCGAGGGTGCGATCCGCGGTGTGCTCGGCCGCCAGACTGACCGCCATGGCCGAGGCGACCTCACCGCCCTGATGGCCTCCCATTCCGTCGGCCACCCCGAACAGGTTGGTGTCGACGGCCACCAGCGACGAGTCCTGGTTGTTCGATCGGACCTGGCCCACATGGGTGGCACTGCCGGCGCGGAGAATGGTCACGAGAGCTCCAGAACGGTGTTGCCGACTTGGAGCCGGTCTCCTCGTCGCATGACCTGGGGGCCGGCGACTTTGGTGCGATTGAGATAGGTGCCGTTGGTCGAACCCAGGTCCTCGACGTGATACTGGCCGTCACGGTTGAAGATGCGGGCGTGGATCTGAGAGGCGAAGGTGTCGTCGAGGGTGACGTGGCAGCCGGGGGCCCGACCCACCGTCATTTCGTCGGCCAGGGGGTAGGCGGTGCCCTTGAGTGCCGCCGGTTCCACCACCACCAGGGCGTTGGTGGCCGATCGTTCGGCGCGCCGTTCGGACCGTCTACTTCCCCGGGGGGCGGCCGCCGCCGGCAGAGGTGCGGCCGCCGCGGCAGCCGGGGCCGCCATGGCAGGAACGGGTGTGGCGCCCCGCTGGCGACGGTTGACCGTACGAGGTCCGCGCACCTCGGTCCACACCGCCCGTAGGACCCGCAGGAAGAACAGGTACATCAGCGCGAGGAGGCACAGCTTGAGGATCGTGAGCAGCTGCTCGTCCATGGTCCCGGCGAGCCTACCGGCCCACTCCCACCCACCCGAGGGCAACCAAGCCCAGTGGACTCACCCAGCGGTAGCGTGCATGGCACAGGGGAGCAGAAGGAGAGGACTGCGATGAGGCGACGCGTCGAGACGTTTGCATACCGCGCTTCCCATGGTGGGCACCACCAGTTCCGGGCTTCCTGGCTACGCCGCGGCCCGGTGGCCCTGGCCGCGGCGTCACTGGCCCTGGTGTCCGTGGCGCTCACGGGCTGTCAACCCGTGGTGCTCGACCTAGTGGTCAACAGCTCCGCCGATGCTCCCGACGCCAGCCCCGGCAACGGGTCTTGTGCCACCGCCAGCGGAGTGTGCACGCTGCGGGCCGCCGTCAACGAAGCCAACGCCACGGCCGGTCTCGACCGGGTGACGATCGCCCCTGGGGTCAACCCGGTGTTGACCGTGGCCGGTGGAGGCGAGGACGCCGGTGCCACCGGCGACCTGGACGTGACCGGCGACCTGACCGTGGTGGGCGGAGGTGCTGTTGTCGACGCGGGGGCCATCGACCGAGTGTTCGACGTGGTGACCGGACACCTCACCCTCGAGGGGCTGACCGTCCGGGGCGGCAGTTTGCCCAGTTGGCAGCGAGGTAGCGCCATCCGCTCCCGTGCTTCTCTCACCCTCGACCATGTCAACGTGACGGGGAACGGCCGAGCACCCCTCAGCTCGGAGGGTTCGTCGTTGCTGGTGAACGATTCGGCCATAACCGACAACGGAAGCGGGGCACCCGACGGAGCACTGATCGTCTCCAATGGCACGGCACAAGTGGAGCGCAGCCTGCTGACCGACGCCGTGCTGGGGGCCTATGTGTACGGACCGTCGTCACTGACCGTTCTGGACAGCACGATCCAGACCAACGGCGATGGGCTGATCTTCTCGGGAAGCGCCGCCTCGGGAAGTGTGTGGCGCTCGACCCTTCAGACCACGGCTTCGCAATGGGGGAACTTCCTGATCGACAGCACTTCCCCCGTCACGGTGGCCGGATCAATCCTCGACGCTCCATCGGCCGATCCGAGCTTCGATGCCTGTCGGGGCACATCCACCTCGGCTGGCTACAACGTGGTGGTCGATGACAGCTGCGCCTTCGCCGCCACCGGAGACATCCAGGGGGTGAACCCCCTGCTGGGTGCGCTCACCGACAATGGTGGCCCCACCCTCAGCCGCATGCCCCACGCCGGATCACCTGCACTCGACCGCATTCCAGCGGGCTCGCCAGTCTGCTATCTGGTCCCGCTCGACCAACGGGGATCGACCCGCCCGGTGGGCTCAGGGTGCGACGCCGGGTCGGTGGAGGGCTCCGGATCGCCAGTGGTCCCCGTAGAGCTGACGGTCGACACCAGCTACGACGGAGTGGACGACTCACCAGGCGACGGAGTCTGTGACACCGGGTTCGGAGCCTGCACCCTCCGGGCCGCGGTGATGGAAGCCAATGCCACCAACCCGGACCTGCCGAGTGTCGCCGACACCATCATCGTGGCGAGCGGCATTGACCCGGTTCTGTCGCTGGCCGGAGACGGCGAGGACGCTGCGCTGACCGGTGATCTGGACTTGGTCGGAAGCCTCATCCTGGTGGGCGGTGGTACCACCATCGACGCCGCCGGGCTCGACCGGGCGTTCGACTCGACCGCCCCGAGTCTTTCCATCTCAGGTGTGACCATCACTGGTGGCGAGGTGACCGGTGATGGAGGTGCCATCCGTTCCACCGCCGGATCGGTCACCGTGACCGACTCGAACCTGGTCTCGAACCAGGCTTCCGGGGCAGGAGGGGCGGTCTGGTCGGCGCGCTTCACCGGCGTCGGAGTGACCATGGACGCCAACACCGCCGGCTCCACCGGTGGCGGCATCTCTACAACGTTCCTCGACCTGACCCGCTCCACTCTCAGCACCAACCAGGCAACAGGGTCGGGAGGCGGCGCCCATATCGAGCAGTCGGGTTCCATCGTTGAATCAACCATCAACAACAACTCGGCCTCGAGCGGAGGTGGGGTCGCGGTCACCGAGGGTGGCTACCTGACCGTGGAGACCAGCACGATCTCGGCGAACCACGCGGCGCTGGACTCAGCCCTGCGGTCAACGGGGATATTCGGTCCGGGCCTGACACTCAAGGCATCCACCATTGCCGACAACACCGGCTCGCCCGCTCTCTCCACCACTGCCGAGGTGTGCACCCGTGGCTGCTCGCAGTGGGACTCGGTGGTGGCTTCAGGATCGATCATCTTGGGAGGGGGCGGTCAGCCCGCCTGTACAGGTCCGCTCGGCAGCGGATCGTCGACCAACCTGGCTCCCGACGGCTCGTGTGGCACCAGTCTTGCCGGCACCGGTGCCCTGGGGCCGCTGGCCGACAACGGTGGTACCACTTTCACCCGTCTCCCCACGCTCGGCTCGGGAGCGGTCGATACCGTGGCCGTCGGCACGCCCGGACTGTGCGATGGATCGATCGCTCGGGATCAGCGTGGAGTCGCCCGGCCTGGTGGGCCAGCCTGCGACCTGGGCGCGGTCGAGCAGTAGCTCACGACTCTTCGAAGCGCACCAGGGTGTTGCCGAAGGTGATCTCGTCGCCGTCGCTGAGTTCGTGCGAGCTGATCCTGGTGCCGTTGACGCGGGTTCCGTTGGTGGACCCGAGGTCCACCACCAGCCAACCGTTGCCCCGGGGGCGGATCTCGGCGTGGTTGCGGCTGACGTTCGGGTCGGCCATTTGGAGGGTTGACTCTGGGCGTCGACCGACGGTCACCACCGCCTCGCCGAGGCTGACCCGCTCACCGGTGGGCAGGATGAGCGACCCGGCTCCCACGCCGCCGGTGCCCTCCCGCATGCGACCCACCACCTGAAAAGCCCCGGCACGCTGGCGGTCGGTCATCTGAAGGTGCACCGACACCGGCCCCATGAACACGTAACCCTCGTCTCGGGCGTGCTCTCGGGCGGCTTCAGCCAGTTCGCGTTCCAGCGACGACGCCACCTCGGCGAACCGCTCGGAGTCGGCCTCGGACAGCTCGACCGTGAACTGGTTGGGTACCACCGTGCGGCCACGCACGTCGAGCGAACGGTTGTCATCCATTTCCCGCACAAGGCGTCGGCCCAGCTCCACCGGCCGGATGCCGGAACGGAACATCCGAGCGAAGGTTCCCTCGACCATGCGTTCCAGTCGCCGTTCGAAACCCTTGAGTGCCACGGCGAAAGGTTACCGATGGGAGTGGTCCACTCTCGGTGCGCTAAGTTCTCCCCGCTACTCGGGCGAGTGGCGGAATTGGCAGACGCGCTGGATTCAGGTTCCAGTGTCCGAAAGGACGTGGGGGTTCAAGTCCCCCCTCGCCCACTCAGAAACCCCTGCTCAGCAGGGGTTTCTTCGCGCCTGGGAGAGGCCACATCTACCGGATCTCTACCGTTGCGCCGTCAACTACTCGCCCGACTGCGTCGGCCAGGCCGCCGGCACGAGACAAATGAAAAGGGCCCCGTGAGGTCCGGGGCCCAAGTGCCGCAGGTGCTTCGGTTGCATTCGGCTGACGCCTACTAACCGAACCTGCGGCACTCACAGCGATACCAGTCGATCAGATCACCGAGGCGACCGAGCGCGGCCTCGGCGGCAGCGTACCGTCCCTAAACGAACTTGCCTATGTGTTTAGGGACGACGACGGTCCGGCAACCTTCGGCAATAGTCACCGGTCAACGGTCAGCCAGTCTCGCTGGGCGGGCCGAGGGTGGGCCGGGCTCGCACCAGTAGGGGGGCGCCGCCGGAGGGGCGGTTGACGACCATGCCCACGGGCCGGGGCACCGCGTTCGACGGGGCGGTGACGTCGAGGCGCTGGGCCATGCGGGCGATGATCAAGGTGCCCTTCGGGATCCGGTAGCCGCCCACGACCAGGTCGACCGCCGCCTCGCGGGGGCTGACCACGCCCGCCGGGTGCAGTCGGGTGGTCTCGCGCATGGTGCGATCGGCCAGGTCGAGCGCGGCGAGCACCTCGGAGCCGGGCACCGGAGCCCCACGCTCCGGCCCGAAGGCGTCGGGCCCCAGAACGTGGTCGGCCTCGGCCCGGAGACGCGACCACAGGCCTTCGGTCTGGGAGGCCCGCCAGAACATCCACGACAGCGAGGCCGACGTGGTGTCGTAGCCGGCGCCCATCAGGGTCACGACCTGGTCGCGGATCTCGTCGTCGGTGAGGTCGCCGTCCGCTACGAGGGACCCGAGGACGTCGAGCGGGTCGTCGGTCGGGTGGGCCCGGAGGTGGGCGATCTCGGCGTCGACGAGGGCGTCGATGGCCTGTCGGTCAGCGCGGACGTGCGCACGCGCCGTGCCGGGGAACGGATGGGGCAGTTGCCTCACGAACGGCGACTCGAGGTAGTCCTGCGGCCGCTGGAACAACGCCCCGATCTCCTCGGACCGGGCGGCCAGGCGCTCCCCGAAGAGCGAGCGGATGGCGATCTCGAGCACCAGCGATCGGCCCACCGGGTACAGGTCGATCTGCCTCTCGTGGCCGTCTAGGTCGGCGACGACCCGGTCGATGGCGGCATCGGTGCGCTCGAGGATCATCGGGATCCACCCGTTCAGCCGCCGACGGGCGAACGCGGTCTGCACCGGTGCCCGCCGGCGGCGGTGGTCGTCTCCGTCGGACACGATGATCGACCGGGGGCCCACGACGAACCCGATCACATTGAACTTGTGTCCCCACCGGAAGTCGTCGATGGGTCGGGCGAACAGCTCCCGCAACGCCGCCGGATCGCCGACGACCGCCATGCGCACCGGTCCGGCTCCGAGGGCGAAGCTCGGACCGTGCGCGGCGGCGAGCTCGTCGAGCACCGGCTGGGGGTCGGCGAAGATGCGTCGGAGCAGCGCCGGCTGGCGACGCACCGGCGGATGGGGCAGCGCCCGGACACCGGACGGGCCGTCGATGGTCGACGTCATGGCTGGTGACCCCTCGGGCGGGGGAACAGGCTGGCACGTCCGACGTCGCGACCCGCGTGACACGCCAATGCGCCCGCCGCCGCGGTCAGGAACCACCAGCGGTGGTGCGCGGAGCCGGAGGCGAGCCCGGGGAGCACGGTGGGCCAACGGAAGGCGAGGGCGGTGACGGTGAGCGGGACGATGAGTCCGGTGCCGATGCCCGCGACAGCACCGAAGGGCTCTCCCCTGCGGTGGACGGCCAGCCCGGCGGCCACGGCCACCGTCGCCGCACCGGCGAACTCCGGGATGCGGTCGGGCCACCCCGGTGGCAGCCCCGGTCCGACGGCACCGACCACGAGCGCAACAGCCACACCGACCGCCACCGTGGCCAGGGTGACGGCCAGTCGGGCGGCGATACGCTTCGATCCGGCGATGGGACAGGGCGCCAACAGCTCCGCCGAAGGATCGTCGACCACCCCACCCACCGATGCTCCAGCGACGATGGCCAGCACCGTGAGAGGGCCGCTGAGGTCGTTGCGGCCGCGGGCCACCGTGACCAGGAGCGGCAGGGCGCCGGCCCCGACGATGGCCGCGGTCCTGGCGATCCCCGACGTGCGGAGAGACACCCGCAACAGCGCCCGCAGCGCGAACGCCCGCTGCTGCCGATCGGGTCGACGGACGATGGGCGGTGCCGCCGTCAACACGTGTCCGCCGGTCGGGGTTCGGGCTGGTCGTACGGCCCCATCGGCGCCAGGCCCAGTGCGGCCAGGAGCTCATCGGTGGTCACCGAGGGGTCGGTCCAGCGCGCCCAGTCGGCGGCGAGGACCCCGGCGAGCTCGCCATCGGGACGGGCCACGATCGCCCGGGCCGCCGCCAGGTCCTGGGCGGACCACACCACGCTCGGCACCGCACACGTGTGGTCGGCGCTCCGGGGCAGACCCCGGTCGTACGGGTCCGGCGACGCCGGTTCCCGGGCGGTGAGGACCACGGCCCGCCGTTCCGGAGCGACGCCGCGGACTGCGAGCCAGAGAGCGACGACGCCCCGGGCCTGCCCGGCCACCACCTCCGGCAGGCCGTGGTCGTCCGGGGCGGTCGGCAGACCGACGACCCCGAGGCCCACGATCATCGGCGTGCCCAGTGGGTCGAAGCTGACGTCGTCCACCTCGGGAACGGCGATCTCGTTCGAGGGTCGGCGGTCGAGGTCGACCCCGTCGAGTAGGGAACGGACCTCGGGCGGCAGGTCGGCCAGGTCACCGAGGTAGCGGTGGCGCACGGTGAACGATCCCGCCGGGGCCGGGAGGGCTTCGGCCACGGGCGTCACCAGCGAGGTGAACGGAGCCAGCAGGTCGCGGTGGTGCCCGAAGGTGCACACCTCGAGTCGGTCGGTCGCGGCCAGACAGACCTGGTGATCCTCGGGCTGGGCGACCAGGTCGGCGATGTGGCGCGCCGATCCGTCCGAGACTGGACGCGTGGCGCCGAAGCCGGCGAGAGCGACCACCACCACAGCAGCGATGCCGGTGAAGAGGACCGGACGGGTGCGTCGGTCCCGCACGACCGCAGCGACGACGACGAGCAGGATCAGGCCCGCGATCCACAGGAGGTGGAACCCGGCGGGACGATCGGTGAAGACCGGCGAGGGCCCTTCGATGGTGGGGGCGGTGGTCAGGGCCGTGTAGGCGTTCCAGTCCTGGCCGCCGATCCCGTTGATGCCCGTGGTCGCGAACGCGATGCCGATGACGGCGACCACCGGTACGAGCGTGGACCGGAACCACCGGCCCAGGGCCACGCCGAGGGCCACGCCACCCACCGGGAGCAGGAGGGCCGCCATGACGTCGAACCCGTCGTCGACACCGATCGGCCCGTGGACCAGCTCGCCCTGCCACGCCGTCCCGGCGATCACCGCGGCGACGAACCCGGCGGCGACCGCGAGGGGCAGCCACGCGGAGCCGAGGTGACCGAGCGTACGGACGCTCCACGGCACCGGACAGGTGTCGAGGACCTCGTCGACGCGGTCGCGGGAGCCGCGGGTCACCGCCCGGTGCGAGGCGAGCACGGTCATGCCGACCAGCGGATGGACGAACCACGGCATCGTCTGCAAGTTCTCCGACCACGGCGAGGTGTTCTCCCCGCCCCACACGAAGACGAACAGGGCGATCAACAAGAAGCAGAAGCCGAGGCCCACGGCGAACGCCGCGCTGGTGAGCAGCAGCCGCCCTTCGACCCCGACCAACGCCCGGACGATCGGGGTGGATTCCCCGGTTTGCCCGGGCGACGCGGCTACCGGAGCCGGCCCGGCCGCGGGCGCCGGGACCCGGGTGGACGATGCCCAGCCCGGATCCGGGACCGTGGTGCGGTGTGCGACGGTGGCCCACACCAGGACGCCGAGGGCGAACGGCAGGAACACCGCCGCCACCCTCGGGGCCCCGAACGCCACGCCACCCAGGATCGCTACGCCGAGCGGGATGAGGAGCAGGCGTCTCATGGCGTGACGTCGGCGGTGCGATCGGCCGGGTTCCCGGCGAGGAGCAGGTACCCGTCCTCCACGGTCGGATCGACCAACGTGGACCCCGCGGGCGGCGAGCCGATCTGGCGGACCATGCCTTCACTCGTGACCCACGCCAGATCGGCCCGGGGGTCGCGGGTGGTGGCCGTCCAGACCCGACCGCCCGCCAAGGCCGCCAGCTCGCCGGGAGTACCGGAGAAGGCGACCCGACCCTCGAGCAGGACCACCACCCGCTGGCAGAGCGCGGCGACGTCGTCGGTCTGGTGGGTGGACAAGAGCACGGTCGACCCGGCCGCGGCGGTGCCGAGCAACTCCCGGAACCGGAGGCGCTGTTCGGGGTCCAGACCCGCGGTCGGCTCGTCCAGGATCAATAGCTTCGGGCTGCCGATGAGGGCCTGGGCGATCGCCACCCGCCGGCGCATCCCTCCGGAGAGCTGGCTGATGCGCTTGTGCATCTCGGCCTCCAGGCCGACCGACGACAGGACCCGGCGGACCTCGTCGTGGCGGGCCTTCCGGTCTCCCCACTCCTTCAGGATGGCGACGTAGTCGACGAAGTCGAAGGCGCTGAAGTGCCGGTGGAAGCCGGGCTCCTGGGGCAGGTAGCCCAGGTTCCGGCGGGTGGTGAGCCGGCCCTGCGCCGTGGAGATGTCGGCCCCGAAGGCCTCGACCCGGCCCCGGTCGGGGGCCATCACCGTGGCCACGATACGCAGCAGCGTGGTCTTCCCGGCGCCGTTGGGTCCGAGCAGGCCGTTGATGCCCGGTGTGAAGTCGATGTCGACGCCGTCGAGGGCGGCCACCCCTCCGAACCGCTTCTCCACGGCCACGACCTGCACTGCGGTCATGCGAAGACCTCCATCGTCTCGAACCGGTCCCGGCGAGCCGCGATCACCGCCACCGCAGCCACCGACACGGCCACCGAGCACAGGCGGCCGGGGGCGGCGAACACCATCGAGTCGGCCACCGTGGTGCCGGCGCCGTCGAACCACCGCGCCGCACTCACCACCACGACCCAGGAGAAGGCGAGCGATCCGACGGCCACCTCCAGGCGGAACCACGTCCCCAGCGCGATCCCACCGGCGGCGAGGGCCAGCGACGGGAGGATCCAGGCGCCAACCGGCACCCCGACCGCACCGCCCAGGACGAGTCCGGCCGCCACGAGCACGAGCAGCGCGGCGCCACCGACCACGGCGGTGCGGCGGAGGATGACCGCCCAACCGTGCAGCGGGGTGGCGATGCCCGCCTCGCCGGCCGGATCGGCCGCCGGGTGGAACGACGCTGCCACGGCCGCCAGGGGCACCAGGGGAGCGAGCAGCACGAACGCGCCGGAACCCCCGGACGTCCACGCGCTCATCACGGCGAGCAGGCAGACGGCGCCCACGCTGAGGGCGCCGGCGAGCCGGAGCCCGGGGCTGGACGCCACGAGTCGGGCCCAGCCGTCGGGAACGCCCACACCACGGACCGCCCGCTCGACCCACGTCACCGCCGGGCGGTCGATCTCGTCGGCGATCCGCGCCCACGACTCGTTCAGGAATGCGGGTGAGGTCTGGGCCCGGAGCTGGGTCCCGCAGCGGGCGCAACGGACCAGGTGGGCCTCGAGCGACGCGGCCAGCGCGTCGTCGACCGTCGCCGGGTCTGCCGCGAACCGGGCGAGCAGTTCGTCGGGCGCGTGCCAGTCGGTAGCGGTCATGCCAGTGCTCCTCGGAGTTGTCGGCGGGCGCGCATCATTCGGGTCTTGACCGTCCCCGACGGGACGTGGAGCAGCAGCGCGGCCTCGCGGGTGGTGAGGCCATCGAGCACCGTCGCCTGGACCACGGCCCGCAGCTCCGGCGACAGCGAGCCGAGAGCCGCGGCCAGGTCGCCGTGCTCGACACCCAACAGGACCGCGTCCTCGGCCGCCACGACCAGCTCGTGCCCCGGCTCGTCGCGGTAGGAGCGGTCGCGGTCCCACCGATGGCGGGAACGCATGGCACCGATCAGTCGGCGGATGGCGATGCCCCAGATCCACGCCGCCGGCTCGCCGCGCCCGTCCCAGCGGCCGGCGCTCTTCCACACCGCGACGAAGGTGTCCTGGACCGCCTCGGCGACCAGGTCCCCGTCGGCGCACCGCCGTCGGAGCCGGAGGGCCACCCAGGGGGCGTGGCGGTCGTGGAGCAGGCGGAGGGCATGGCGGTCAGACGCCGCGATGGCCTCGAGCAGCTCGGCATCGGTGCGCTCGGTCACGGCTGACCTCCTCGCTCCATCCTGACCGGTTTGCTCGCTCATCACCCCGGATGTCGCGCCGGGGCCACCAACCGGTTCACCGGATCGATACGCGACGTCGAGGTTGGTCCCCATCACCCCTGCCGCGAACCAGTCACCTGATCAACCGTCGACATTGGGCCAGCTCAGGAGGTTCCACCCCGGCGGCCATCGGCGCAGCGCAGGACGGAGGCCCGCCGGGGACGGCCGGTGGGGGGCGTAGCGGTGGTGCTACGGTCGTCGTATGACCGACGTCGCCGTCCGTGACCTGCGCAACCACACCCGACAGATCCTCGAACGGGTGCACGCGGGCGAGACGGTGGTGATCACCGTCGACGGGCGCCCCACCGCAGAACTGCGGCCGCTCACGACCCGGCCGCGGTTCATCGACCGCGCCACGTTCGTCCGCCAGGTGCTCGCCCACCAGGCCGACGCCGGCCTCACCCACGACCTGGCCGAGCTGGCGCCCGACACCACCGACGACCTGCCGTGGTGAGTGCGGCGGTGGCGAGCGTCGGCCTCGCCGACACCAGCGTTTTCGTGGCCCGGGAGTCGGGCCGGACGCTTCGTGCCGAACGACTTCCCGATCGCCTGTCGGTATCGGCGATCACCATCGGCGAGCTCCGCGCCGGGGTGCTGGCCGCTGCCGATGTCGACATCGCCGACCGCCGCCTGAACACCCTGCAGGCGGCGCTGGCGCTGGACCCGATCCCAGTCGACGAGGGGGTGGCCGCGGCCTGGGCCCGTCTCCGTGTCTCGCTGCGCGAGCGCGGCCGCCGGCTCGGCGTGAACGACTCGTGGATCGCCGCCACCGCCATCGCCCACGACCTTGCCCTGGTCACCCAGGACGACGACTACGACGACCTGCCCGGTCTCATGGTGATCCGAGTCTGACGAGGAGCGGCCCGATCAGCGGTCGATGCGCTCGGTGACCTTGAGCTTGCGCTGGACCAGTGCGCTGAGCGCCGGGGCCACGGTGCCAAGGGTGGAGGCCAGGCGCAGCTCCGCAGGCGAGACGTAGACCTCCATCGGGTTGTGGGTGATGGCCCGCACCACGCCCGCGGCCACGTCGGCCGGCGACTTGGTGCGCACCCCGGGGGGAAGCTCCACGCCGCCGTCGGCGAACATGCCGGCGTCGCGGATGAACCCCGGCGCCACCAACGTGCAGCCGACGCCGGTGCCCTCCAGCTCCTGGCGGAACGAGAGCGCGAACCCCCGGAGGCCGAACTTGGTGGCGTTGTACATGCGGGTGCCGGGGCTGGCGGCCAGGCCGGCCAGAGACCCGACCAGCACGATCTGGCCGGGACGGCCGGCCTCGATGCGGGCCGTGGCATAGCGGTGCGACAACACGATCGGGGCCCGGAGGTTCACGTCGATCGAGAAGTCGATGGACTCCTCGGTGAGGTCGGCGAGCGCGGGGTCGGCGCCCACCCCGGCGCTGACCTGAACCGCTCATCCCAGGTCCACTTCGACCGAAAATCCCTGGGTGAAGCCGCGCCCGCGGCCGTCACCGGACCGGTCCGAACCACCCCAAGGAATCCCATGCGTACCCCCACCCACAACCAGCTCCTCAGACCACTCGGCCTGCTGACGGTCGCAGCGCTCGTCATCGGCCTGAGCGGATGCGGCAACGACGGCGGAGACCATGCCTCGGACACCACCACTACCACCACCGCCGGAGCCACGGCCGGGGGTGAGGGTGGAGGCTCGGCGTCGAGTACCACCACAATTGGCACGGAAGCCTCGACGGAGGTTGACGACCAGGCGGCCACCACCGCCGGACAGACCGACGGGTCCACGGCGACGGACTCCTCCCCCAGGCTCCCCGACCCCTGCACGCTGGTTCCGCTCGATGTCGCGTCGCAGATCCTCGGCGGACAGTCGGCCCCGCCGGAGTCCGGTGGCACCACCGCCACCGGCAACACCGCGGCCTGCTCGTGGCAGACCCAAGAGTCGAAGGACCACCCGACCCTCGACAACGCGGGCCACGTGCTGACCCTGACCGTGTTCGGGTCACCCAACCCCTCGATGACCGCCAGGGACTGGTTCGAGTCGACCAAGTCGGTCGGCGTCGGGATCACCCCGGCCCAGATCGACGGCTGCGAGGACGCCTTTTGGACCGGTGGCATGCTCAGTGCGCTCAAGGGCGACTTCTACATCGCCGGAACCGCCGGTCTCGCCGATGAATCCCCAGAGGCCAAGGCCGGAGCTTCGACGCTGATCGAGGCCGCCTGCGCGTCACTCGGCTGATCGAAGGATCGACCCCACCTATACACGGCGCGCCTTGGCTTCGGCGACGCTACGACGAGCGACGGCAATCAGGCACCGATGGGGACTATGCCCAGGTCCTGATAGGTGAGAAGCGGGAAATAGGGCACTCCGGCCTCGGCGAAGAACGGAGCCGCCACCTCGCCTCGGTCGACCAGGGTCACCGCCGCCACGATCTCGGCCCCGGTGTCGGCCACGCACTGCCAGGCGTCCTTGATGGAGCCGCCGGTGGAAACCACGTCGTCGATCAACAAGACCCGCACGCCGGGGCCCAGTTCGGCGCCTTCCACCCGACGGTTGGTTCCCCGACCTTTGGCCTGTTTGCGCACTACGAACCACCGCTTGCGGCCCACCAGGGCCACCCCGTGTGAGAAGTGATCGGCTCCCATGGTCAGCCCACCGGCGGCATCGAAGTCGATCCCCGCCGATTCCAGCCGTTCGAGGATGTACCGGCAGGCCAACTCCAGGTCCTCACCTCGCGCCAGAGCCCGCTTGCCGTCGATGAAGTCCTGGCTCCACTGCCCCGATCGAAGCTGCACCGGCTCTTCTAGGCGCAGGTAGCCCTCACGGAGCACGATTTGAAGAAGTTGATCTCGTAGGTCGCTCAACGCTGGTCCTGGATTCTCGCTGGTGGTGGACTGCCCGAACAGGGCGGCGCCCAATGGTTGCACGCCCGCTCATCCAACCCACTGGCCGTTCGGTGCCCCGGGTGATGATCGGCCGGCAACGGCACGTGAAGTGACCACCGAGGACCGTGACCGTCGTCACCACATTAGGTGACTGCTCAAGCACTTTCCGCGAGGCTCCTCGGCAAATGTGCAGGTCAGAGACTTTTTCTGAACCCGACAGGAAAGAGCTTGACCCCACCCGTTACCATGAAGACAGGTGCTCCCGCCTCTCCGGATCCCGCCACCGGATTGAGGCGGGGGCATCAACCTTTTCAGCGGCCCCTTCACCAACCGGATGCCGTGGACCTCGACCAGTTCCAGCAGATGATCGCCCAGACCTACGGCGAACGGGATCGAGCGCGGGGCACCCCCGCCACCGTGGCCTGGCTCTGCGAAGAGATGGGTGAGTTGGCTCAGGCCACCCGCAAAGGCACCCGAGATCAGCAGCTGCACGAGCTGGGTGACGTGCTGGCCTGGTTGGCGTCGCTGGCCCACCAACTCGACCTGTCGCTGGCCGAAGCCGGTGCCCGCTACC
>CAUJFC010000060.1 GCA_963169755.1 Actinomycetota bacterium
CCTGTCCGTTCATTCCCAAACCGACCTCGACCACATCTGCCACATCATCAACACCCAACCCCGCCGATCCCTCGACTGGGCCACCGCCAACCAGATCTATGCTGCCCACACCGCGCACTAGAACCTGGAACTCGCCCACCCCACATCACACCCCGCACCCACCGTGACTCGAGGCCCAACGCCCACGCCCACTGGACTACTGCCGCCCCCGCCAGCAGTCCGCACCACCCTGCAAACAACAGGCCGCACATCCGCCGGTTCAACGACCCAATACCGACCACGCTCAGCCACATCAACAGTGGCGGACCCAGCGCCACAATCAGTGCAAATACCACGAGCTGAAGGCCTTCCACCCCGGCAAACGTGAAGACCGTCGGATTCTCCCCCGCCACCGCCAGCAATGGCTGAGCAATCGCAAACCCGCTGAGCCCCAGCAACGTCAACAACTCACCCCATGGACCCATTGACCTCGATTTCGATTCCGCTAAGTCGAATCGTGTCATCCCGGTACGTGAATCTGTCGGTACTTGTGGTGAGTCAATTCTCGACTCTCCACCGGGCTCGGAACCATCATCACTCTCTCGAACCCCTGCATTGGAAGCCATGATCTGCCACGCTAATCCCTATGTATCACTGGTCAGCGGCCGAACATCATCAGCCACTGCTCGAGGGACTGAGGGCGGAAGACCACATTGCGGCTGCGGGTCTCGGCCATGGTGGCCGACGGTTTCTCGGAGTAGAGGTGGCCGGGGAACAGCACGGTGTCGTCGGGCACCACCGCCAGACGCTGGGTGAGGCTGAAGTACATCTGCTCGGGGTCGCTCCCCGGTAGGTCGGTGCGTCCACACCCGTCCAGGAACAGCGTGTCGCCGGCCACCAGTCGACCATCGACCAGGAAGCACTGGCTGCCGGGCGTGTGGCCGGGGGTGTGGATCAGGGTTATGGGGATGTCGCCCACCATCACGGTGTCGCCGCTCTCGTGGCCCACCAGGTCGGTCTCGGTCACCCTGGTGGTGCGCGTGATCCAGGGAATCTCGTCGGCCTGGACGTGGATGGGGATCTGGACCTCGTCGAGCAGTTCAGCGATACCGACGATCTCGGCCATTCCGCCGAGGTTGCCGCCCACATGGTCGGCGTGGAAGTGGGTACCCAGTGCCCCCACCACCTTCATACCGTCGGCTTCGGCGATGGCGATCACGCCGGCCGGGTCATAGGCAGGATCCACGATCACCGCCTCCCCGGTCTCACGGTCGCCGATGAGGTAGATGAAGTTGACCATCTGTTGGGCTACCGGGTCGGTCTCGGCTACGTCTAGGCCTGCCAGGAGTTGGCGAAAGTAGAGGCGGGACGGTTCGGCCATGTCGGACTCCTGGCAGCAGCGGGGCGGGGCGGAAAACCAGTGGCGATCGTAGGTTCCGCCGAGGTCCTCGATCAGTTGGTGGAGCCCACGGGGTCGACGTGGAAGGGCACGCTGGTGACCACAGTGTTGGGCCGTCCCCGTAGCCGGGTACGCAGAACCAGGGCGCTCTGGTTGTGCAGTAGCTGGTGCCACCAACGATCCAACGTGAACTCGGGAACCACCACGGTGATGAAGTCGTCGATGGTCTGACGGTCGAGATCGTCGATGTAGTTGATGATGGGGCGGGTCAGCTCACGGTAGGGCGAGTAGAGCGACACCAGCTCGACTTGGATCTGGTGCTCTTCCCACTGGTTGTTGATCCGCTCCTGCTCCTCGGGGTTGGAGACCACGGTGACCGCCACCAGCTTGTCGGGGTTGAGGGAACGGGCGTAGGCCAGTGCGGTCAGCGATCCCTTGGTGATCTTGCCCACCAGCACGATCACGGTGTTGGTACGTCGACTCACCTTCTCGAGGGGAGCGACTGCCAGTCGCTGGTCCATCTCGACGTAGTGCTTCTTGATGGTTCGGAAACCCAACACGATCAAGGGGATCACCACCACCGGTATCCAGGCACCGATGGTGAACTTCGAGTAGATCACCACCCCCAGCACCACGCTGGTGGCAACACAGCCGACAATGTTGATGACCATGCCCCGCCGCCAGTTGGGTTCCCGTTCCGACAGGTGATGACGGACCATGCCGAACTGGCTGAGGCTGAAGCCGGCGAACACGCCCACGGCGTAGAGCGGAATCAGGGCCGACACGTCGGCCTGGAATCCCACGATCAGCAACGCCGCCATTGCCGACAGCATCAAGATGCCGTTGGAGAACACCAGTCGGTCGCCCCGGTTGGCGAGCTGGCGGGGTAGATACCCGTCACGAGCGATGAGACCGCTGAGCCGGGGGAAATCGGCGTAGGCGGTGTTGGCCGCCATGATCAAGATGGTGAAGGTACCGAACTGGACGCCGTAGTAGAGCAGGCTGCCCGACCCGAAGATGGCAGCGGCCATCTGTGACATCACGGTCTCACCGCCGTGTTCGACCACCGGCTTGAGATGATGGGCGAGGGTGGAGATGCCCAGGGTTCCCACACCCAGAATGGCCGCCATCATGAACAGGGTCTGGGAGGCGTTGCGGGACTCGGGCTTGCGGAAGGCGGGCACCCCGTTGGATATGGCCTCGACTCCCGACAGCACCACGGCACCGGAGCTGAACGCCCGCAGCAGAACGAACACCGAGGCCCCCGCCATGAGCTTGCCATTCTCGGCATAGTGGCGGGCCAGTTCGGCCGAGGTATGGATCTCGTGCAGGCTCCCCGTGAACAGCTTGAAGAAGCCGGCGCCCAGGAACAGCGCCAACATGGTCACGTAGAAGTAGGTGGGAACGGCGAAGAGCTTCCCCGACTCCTTGAGCCCTCGCAGGTTCCCCACCGCCATCATGGCCACGAAGAACAAGGCCAAGCCCACCCGCAAGGTGATGTCGTCGTTGAAGTCGAAGGCCGACCCGATGGCCAGCACACCCGACGAGATCGACACCGCCACGGTGAGCGTGTAGTCCACCAACAGGGCGGCGCCCGCCACCAGAGAGGCGTTGGCGCCGATGTTCTCACGACTGACCACGTAGGCGCCGCCCCCGTCGGGGTAGGCGTGGATGGTCTGGGAGTAGCTGGTGCCCACCAGCACCAGCAGCACCACCGCCGCGACCGCCAGGGGCACCAGGTAGCTGTGGGAGGTGGGGAAGGCCACCGCCAGCAACAGCACCAGCAGCATCTCTTCGATGGCATAGGCGGTGGACGAGACGGCATCGGACGCGAACACCGCCAGCGCGGTGGGCTTGCCCAACCGCTGGTGGTGTTCCTCGCTGCTGGCGATGGGCTTGCCCACCAGGAACCGCTTGAAACCAGATGGCATGAGAGCCCCTTGGCCGGGATATCAGGGACCGGGGAGAGTGACCGCCACGCTGCGAGATCGACCCAACCGGGGAGTGAACCTGCTTGGTCTAGCCCCCCAGAGGCCACCGATGCGAGACACTGGCCACCGACAGGCATAGGCTCACCGCCCGTCCCCATCGGGACAACGGGACCTGAGGTGATGGATCCATGCACGTAGTCGTGGTCGGTTGTGGTCGGGTGGGCGCTGGTCTGGCCCGTAACCTGGAAGAGAGCGGTCACACCGTGGCGGTGGTCGACCGCCGGCCGCGGGCCTTCGAACGGTTGCCCCAAGAGTTCGCCGGACGCACAGTGACCGGGGTCGGCTTCGACCGTGACCGGTTGACCGAAGCCGGTATTCAAGAGGCCGGCGCACTGGCGGCGGTCACCAACGGCGACAACTCCAACATCCTGGTGGCCCGGGTGGCCCGCGAGACCTTCGGGGTCGAGCGGGTGGTGGCCCGCATCTACGACCCCCGTCGAGCCAAGATCTTCGAACGCCTGGGCATTCCCACCATCGCCACCGTCGAGTGGGCAACCGAGCGGGTGCTCCAGCGGATCATGCCCGACCGCCCTTCCACCGAGTGGATCGACCCCAGCGCCAACGTGCTGCTGGTCGAGCGCCCCATCCCCGCCCCGTGGGCCGGACACAAGTTGATCGAGCTCGATCTGGCCGGCCATGCCCGGGTGGCGGCACTCACCAGGTTGGGTCAGGGCAGTGTGGCGGGTCCCGACACCGTGCTCCAGGAGGGTGACGTGATCCACGTGATGGTGAGCGGGTCTTCCATCGAGCACTTCGACAGCCATCTGGGCACCGGCCCGGCCAAGGGAGGGCACTGATGCGCATCGTCATAGCCGGCGGCGGCAACGTCGGCACCTTCATCGCCGAGGACCTGGCCAAGGCCGGTCACCAGATCGTGATCGTCGAGGTCGATGCCGACCGGGTGGCCGAAGCCCGCACTGCCGGGGTGGCCGAGGGCATCACCTGGGTCACCGCCGATGCCTGCGAGGTCTCCGAGTTCTCCCGCGCCGACGTCGACCGGGCCGACGTGGTGGCGGCGGTAACCGGAGACGACGAGGACAACCTGGTCATCTCGTTGCTGGCCAAGCAGGAGTTCGCGGTGCCTCGGGTGGTGGCCCGCGTCAACAACCCCAAGAACGAGTGGATGTTCAACGAGATGTGGGGCGTCGACGTGTCGGTGTCCACCCCGCACCTGTTGAGCGCCCTGGTGGAAGAGGCGGTCTCGGTTGGCACCCTGGTGCGCCTGCTGTCGTTCGAAGGCGGCCGGGCACGGCTGTGCGAAGCAACGCTGGCCCCCGACTCTCCTGCCAACGACAAGGAGATCGTCGACCTCGGCCTGCCCCGCAGCGCCACGGTGGTGGCCGTGCTGCGTGACAGCCACGTGATCGTTCCCCGAGGCGACACCGTGCTGCGCGCCGGCGACGAGGTGCTGGTACTCACCACCCCCGACGCCGAGGCCGAGGTGATCAGCGCCCTGTTGGGCTGACTGGGGCTCAGGACTCCTTGTCGAGGTCCTGAACGAAGTCCTTGGCCTTGTCGGCGGCCGCCTCGATCTTGTCGGTGTGCTTGTGGTCGGTCTGGTCGTCGATCAGGTCGGCCGCCTTGTCGATCACGTCGTCGGCCTTGTCGGCGTTGTCGGCGATCAGGTCCTTGGCCTTGTCGAGAAATCCCATAATCGGCTCCGTTGCAGGTGGTTGACCGAGCCAACGTTAGGCCCATTCAGACTGCCTCGATCGTTGTCAGGGTGGACCAGATCTGGAAGGGTGGAGGTGTGCTGAAGAACCTGCGCCGCCGGATGTCCGAGTCGATCGACGAGATCGAGGATCAACGGCTGGCAGAGCGGGTGGCCGACTTCGCGTTGACCCCCATCGCCGAGACGCCATTGCGGACCCGGGTGACCATTGCCGGCGAGGTCCAAGCGGTTCAGGTGGTACCGCACCTGGGCTCTCCCTCCCTGGAGATCACGGTCAGCGACGGCAGCGGCCGAGCAGCCGCCGTGTTCACCGGCCGCCGCCGCCTGGGTGGGGTCGACTGCGGAAGGCGGCTGATCCTCGAGGGAGTGGCGCGGCGCGAGCACGGCAAGTTGCTGTTGGTCAACCCCGCCTACACCATCGTCGAGTAGTCACCCGTCCACGGCGGACGGACCGCCCAGCGCCCGCTCGACCTGGCCGACGAGCAGAGTCACCACCTCGGGGTCGGCCCCGAAGGCATCTCCCATGACCACCGCCAGGCCGGGGTGGAGCAACGCTGCCTCGGACACCAGGCGGGGAATGTCCTCGCTCTGGTGCCGGCCAGGGTGCAGGAAGTAGGGCACCACCACGGCCCGCTTCGCTCCCCGGCTGGCCACCTCGGCAATGGCGGCACCGATCGAAGGGTCGGCCAACTCCAAGAAGGCGGCCATCGTCGGCCAGCCGCTGCGATCGGCCAGGGCGTCGGCCAGATCCCGATGGGCCTGGTTGGCCTCTGCGCTCCGGCTTCCGTGAGCCACCAGCACCACCCACACATCGGCGGCGTCGCCCCTGAGGTCAGGCGGGTCGTCGGGGGTTCCGGTCACAGCGTCACTCCTGCTGCCGGGTCCAGGACCCACGGAACCCCCGGGACCAGGGACGGCTCGAAGCGTTCCAGCAGCAGCGACGGCGTCACCGCCTCGCCGGGAAGAGCGAGCTTCAGGCTCTGGGCCAGCACGGTCAACACATCGGTGGCCGTCACCCCCAGCGCTGCCAGTTCGGGCAGGGTAACTGCGCCGTCACGCTTGGCCAGCCTCCGGCCACCGGGCCCCAGTACCAGGGGAACGTGCGCCCACTCGGGCCGGGGCAGTCCCAACAGATCAGCCAGATGAGCCTGGCGGGGAGTCGAGGAGGCCAGATCATCACCCCGCACCACCTGATCGACGCCCTGGGCGGCATCGTCGACCACCACCGCCAGGTTGTAGGCGGGGGTCCCGTCGTTGCGAACCAGCACCACATCATCGACGACAGCCGTGACCTCGCCCAGCATCAGGTCGGGCACCGGCAGTTCTGCCACCTGGGCCCGTAGCCGTATCGCCGGAGGTCGGCCGGCCGCCTCGTGGTCGGCCCGGTCACGGCGACCGAGGTCGCGACACGTCCCCGGATATGCCCCGTCGGGCCTGGGGTCTCCGTGAGGAGCCGAGGCGGCCTCCTGGATCTCACGGCGGGTGCAGTAACAGAGGTAGGTCAGGCCCCGCTCGCTCAGGTCGACCACCGCTTGGTGGTACAGGTCGAAGCGTTCGCTCTGGCGGACGACCGGCCCATCCCAGTCCAGTCCCAGTGCCGCCAGATCGGCGAGCTGATCGGTCTCATGGGCGGTACTGGACTGAACGCGGTCCAGGTCCTCCATGCGCACCAGGAACTGACCGCCCTCGGAGCGGGCGAACAACCAGGCCAGCAAGGCGGTACGCAGGTTGCCCACGTGCAGCCGCCCGGTTGGGCTGGGCGCGAACCGGCCGGTGGTCATCCCCTGACGGTAGAGGCCCCAGCCGACCGCGCGGCGACCGGGTCGGTTCGACCCTGCCGGCGAGTCCCAGGTGTCAGGCGATGGCACCGTCCTGGCGAAGCTGGCCGATGCGCTCGGAGTCGTAGCCCAGTTCGGTGGCCAGCAGGGCGTCGGTGTGCTCACCCAGCCAGGGGACGCG
>CAUJFC010000061.1 GCA_963169755.1 Actinomycetota bacterium
GGCCCTCTGCTGGCCCCGGTCGGATGCTCGGATCTCCCACCGCCAGGTCGAACAGACCCAGGGTGGGCACGATCGGTACCCGTCCTGCGGGAGTGGGCCAGCCCCGACCCTGTTCCTCCAGCCATCCCATCACCCCGTCGGCCGCCGCCAGCCCGAACGCCGAGCCCCCGGTCAGCACCACAGCGTCGGCCCGGTCGACCAGACGGCTCGGCTCCAGCAGAGCTACGTCGCGGGTGGCGGGCGCCCCACCCCGCACCTCTCCCGAGGCCACCGATCCCTGAGGGAGCAGCACCACCGTGCAGCCGGTGCGGGCCACTGGATCGCTCCAGTGACCCACCGCCAATCCCTCCACCGCGGTCAGCCGGTCCGATGGCTGTGCCCCCATGGCGCTAGGACGCCCCGAGTCCGTCGTCGGCAGGTCGAGCGGCCAGACGGCCGATGATCTCGGCCAGCTCGAAGTCCCGTTCGGTGACCGCCCCGGCGTCGTGCGAGGTGAGGGTCACATTCACCCGGTTCCAGGAGTTCGACCAGTCGGGGTGATGGTTGCGGCGTTCGGCCTCGAGCGCCACCCGGGTCATGAACCCGAAGGCCTCGGAGAAGTCGGCGAAGGTGAAATCGCGGCACAGGCCCTGCTCGCTGAGGGTCCATCCCGGGGGAGGGGAGGGCAGAGAATCAGAGGTCATGGCCCGAGTCTGTCGGTCCCATCTTCGGGTTGCTACCAGATTCGGCAACGCGTCAGGTCTTGCTCGAAGCGGTTCGCAAGGTCACCGATGGTGTCCTTGCTCTGGGACGCTCACCGGTCCGCACAACCCGACCCCAAGGGTGACGAAGGCTCAAAACGACCCCTCAATCGGTTGCAGGGATCGGATTGCTGGAACCGGCCGCGCCCGTCGCGCCCTGGTCTGAGCCGTCGAGCGAATACGTAGCGGTGAGCGAGGCTCCGATCCTGGCCAGCTCGGCTCGGAGCGCGGGCGGCGAGTCGATGAGGATGTCGCTACCGAACCCCGCGATCTCGGCGGCCAGAATCTCAGGTGACCGACCTCGTATGACCACCTCCACCCAGCCATCGTCGTTGGGGCGGCCGATGGCGACTCGCTGGCCGAGCACGTGCCTGAGCACCGACAGGACCCGAGGTGCCACCACACCTCGGGCTTCGAGCGGGGCCCACATCTCTTCCATGCCGGCCATGACCTCAGCCCAGGTCGCGCCCAGGTCGAAGTCAGCGGGTCGTGGCGCATGTCGGCCGGTTGCTTCCACCGACCGAATCCGATCGACGCGGAAGGTTCGTTGCCCTGCCTCGGTATCGGCGATCAGGTACCAGATCGATCCCTTCGACACCACGCCCAGCGGAGCGATGGGGCGTTGGGTAGCTGTGCCCGTCCGGTCCACGTAGTCCAGCATCAGTTCATCACCCACGATGACGGCATCTTGCACTGCTGGCAGGAGAGGCGGTGGTGGCCGGTTGCCGGAGGTGTCCTGCCAGGGTGTGGTGTCGGTGAAGGTTGATGACGCTGCCGCGCTCGCTTCGTCCTGGAATGGCTCAGGCAGTGCCCGCAACAGCTTGCGCAGTGCGGCTCGAATCTCCGGTGTGGTCTCAGCATGAGGACCGGCCACCATGAACAGCGCTCGGACCTCGCCGCTGCTGAGCCCTGACAGGTCGGTGCGGCCTCCTCCCAGCAGGCGCCATCCGCCACCACGCCCCTGCACCGCGTACACCGGCAGACCAGCAGCACCCAGCGCGTCCAGATCCCGTCGGGCGGTTCGCTCAGACACCTCGAGTTCGCGAGCCACCTCGGCCGCCGTCACCTGACCACGGCGTTGGAGAATCAGAAGTACAGCCACCAGCCGATCGGCACGCACGTCGCGATTGTTGTCCATAAACAGGACAGAAGATGGCCGGTTTGGGCGTGCACTCTGAGCCCATGACAACCCCCCGAACCATCACCATCGACCCCCGCCCGCACCTGACCGCTGCTGGCGGGTCGCTACTCGGACTGATCGAACGCATCGACCCCGATCAGGTGAGTCTCCCCACTCCGAGCACCGACATGAACGTGGCTCAACTGTTCAGCCACCTGATCATGGCCATCGAGCGTCTGGGAAGTGCCGGTCGGGGCGACGACCTCTCTACCTGGGCGGTCAGCGGACCGCAAGTGGGTGTCGAGCACTGGGCTCAGACCTGTCAGCAGGCTGTCGATGCCGCCAACCTCGCCTGGGTGGACGATCAGCGTCTCGATGCTGAGATCGTCCTTCCCTGGACCACCCTGCGGGGAGCCGACGTGGTCGCGGTCTATGTCAACGAGATCGTGGTCCATGGCTGGGAGCTGGCCGCGGCGATCGGTACCCCTGTCACATGGAGCGATGAAGCGATCGAGGTGGCCGAGCAGATGATGCACAGTCAGCTACCAGATGCTGATCGTGGCCCCATGTGGGCTGAGATCTCGGCCCACCTGCCCGAGGGAGTTCCGTGGGAAGACCCCTTCGCCAACGCGGTAGAAGTCGGCCCCGATGCCACTTCACTGGAGCGCTTGGTGGCCTGGAACGGCCGCGACCCACACTGGTCACCGGCCTGACTCAGGCCTGAGCTGGTCTGGGTCAGCCCGGCGCCGGGCGGGGTTCGTCGATCAGGCGGGCCAGGGCGGCCCCCACCGTGAGTTCGTCGGCGTGGCCGAACAGGCTGTGGCGGATACGGCCCGCCCGGTCGATCATCACCAGGCTGGGTGTTCCACGGAGCCCGTAGCGGGCCATCGTCACCGGCACCCCGCCGTCTTGTTCGTGGGCGTCCACCCCCACTGGAAAGTTCACCCGGTACTCGAAGAGGAAGGCCTCCAGCGACACCGGGGTCATGGCGGCGTGGTGCTCGAACACGGTGTGCAGGCCGATCACTTTCACCTCGCCGGCGAAGGTACGCGCGATCCGTTGGGCGAGCGGCAGCCCGTGGCTGACACAGCCCGGACACAACATCTGGAAGGCCTCCAGCACCACCACCTCACCCGCCAGGTCAGTCAACGTGAGTGGGTGCTCGGTGTTGAACCAGCGGGTCACCTCCCAGGGCGGAGCCTGTTGGAAACCGGTGACGGAACCCATGTGACCACCCTAGGTGTCTGGTGTCGTCAAACCGGCGGTGACGAGATGTTTCTCAGTGCCACTTCCAGGCCGTCGATGTCATGGTCGACGTGGCGGTGGTGTCGGAAGCGGGAAAGTCGGAGCAGGGGAGCCATCCCGCGCACCCCCGAGGCAAGACCCTCCAACTGACCCCAGCGCGTCTGCTCGCCCACTGG
>CAUJFC010000062.1 GCA_963169755.1 Actinomycetota bacterium
TCGGCGCACCTCCTAGGAGCGGGAGTGAGTAGCTCAGGGCGCGGCGCGGCGCGGCGCGGCGCGGCGCGACGCGGCGACGCCAGCCTGGTTGTGGCTCAACTACGACATGGGCACCACCTACTCGTGCATCAAGACCACAGCGGACTCACCTCCCTCGCCATCTTGATGATGCGCATGCTGGCTCTGATGAAGCTCGCAGCGGACAGGACGTGACGGACGATGGCCCAGTCGTCCTAATACTCGGCAGCGCGGTACCGATGAGGCGGACCACCTACTCACGGTGGGGCACATCTCTACAACGGTGTGGATGCTGGCGGAGCTCCTCGCGGAGTTGATTCTGCGGTCGTTCGACCAGATCCGGCGCACTGACCCCTGGAGAGCATTGTGAAGGGAACAGGTTCAGGGGCATGGGAGAGGTAGATGGCTACGTCGAGGAGCAACTCGGTGAGCTAGTCGACGACTCGGCCAACCTGGGCCCTCACGACGCCGAGTCGGGTACAGCGAGGATCATGTGCACAAGCATGGCCACAGCGGGTTGGGGCATTCCTGGGGGTCTTGTGAGCGGGTAGTTCACATGGTGAGTGCGGCAGCGTTGCCAGCAGGCCGCGGGGCAGTGTGGACACGATGGCGTCGACGAGGCTGGGGTGACCGTCAGAGCACATCGTCGACACACCAATAGGACACCGGCGACCGATTCGTGGAGGAACGCTTGCCATCCAGCATCGTCCTCGATGTTGATCACGTCGAGCCCCTAGGACTTCCTGATACCCGTCAGTGGCAACAGCCGCGGCCGGGACGACAGCGACATTCATGACCCAGCCTCCTCGGGAACCCTCTGGGTCACCGCGTCCAGCCACGCACCAATGTGGGGGTCAGCGTCGAGGGGGACGGTAGCGGAAGCCCTATGACGATCTCGTCAAGCATGCCGGAAACTCACGACACCTCCGACTGCGATAGAAAGTCGTTGACCAACGTCTCGGTCAGACCATCGACATTGCGCGTCGACCCCGCCACTGACGTACCGCTCCTCCGCAGCCGACACCAGCGCCTTCTCCGCTCGGCGGCGGGGCGTGAGTAGCAAGCCAAGGAGATGGCTGCCATGGCACTGTTTGGCGATCGCTCGGGCGATGGCGCCCGATCGGGTGGCGAACGGGAGCGGACGGTATCCGTTGCGATGGTCGACCCGCTCGGATGCTCCTCACCCCACTGCAGACGCAGCAGGGGTGCCACTTCACACACCATCTCCCGAAGGAGACCGCTCTCATCTCGGTCGAGCTGCGTGTGCAGGCTCGCCCAGGCAGCCCGGTTGTATCGACTACCGCGTCGATTCTTCCCCACCGACCTTCGCTGGAGACAGGAGGCCGGTGAGGTAGATAGTCGCGTCCACCCGGCATCAGTGTGAGCCCTGATCAGAGACGTATCGTGGGCCGCTCCACCACTATCGGGGAGGCATCTCGCTCAAGAGCCGAGCTACTGGATCCGTCCTTCGTAGTTGCCGGGTCGGATGAGGCCTCGGCTTCGCCTCGGGTCAGCCGTGCCGTGCTCGTCCGGTCAGTGTGCCTCTCGGGTCACCTCCTTTGGCAGTTTCAACCCGGTGAGGGCATGTGTAGCTGCTGACATCACGCTGAGGTGGGTCATCGCAGGAGGGGAGACCGATCGTGAGCCCTGCTCGACTACCCGTCAAGCGCCTCCCGGGCTACCAGTGGTCTGCCTGGAGGTCTCCCGGCTGGGGGTCCTGTTGGTGAGGTGGTCGCACGCCTGTTAGCTGATGGACCTCGTGACGGCGGCCACTCCCCCGCTTGTTCGGAGCTCGGTCACAATTCCCAACTCGTGGCTCGGCCTTGGCTCGGTCACCCGGTGACTGGTTGGCGGGCATGTTTCACGTGAAACGGCCTTGATGCCCAGCAGGGATTGCGCATCCGCTTCTTAGGACCCGAGCGGATAGGTGCGCCCTTCGTCGCAACCAGGTTGGACAGACCTCGGCTTCGCCTCGGTTCAGCCATGCCGTGCTTGTCTGGTCGGTGCGCCTATCGGCGCACCTCCTTATTGTGAGGAAGCAGTGGCTCCAGCCTTGGATTGATCCAGCGACGCACCGTCAAAGCCGGCAACTTGGGTGGGATACCTGGGCTCTGAGCTCCCATACCGTTCGGGGCAAGGTGGGTGTGCCTGGGAACTCATACCATTTGGTCCACGGTGCTTGACCCTCGCGGTCTGGGCGGGAAGGATAGGCGGGTGACTGACCTGCCACCTACCGCCGATGCTTCTGAAAGGGATGGCCGCGGCTGGTCCCTGCCACCATCGGCCACTTCCGGGTACATGGCCAGAACGGTGCCGATGTCTTCCGGATCATCAATCGAGGGTGGTGGAGACACCGTGACTTCAGGCGAGGCCGACAGCTCACAAGCCGCGTCAACGGTGGACGGAATGCCAGCGACGACCGATGAGAGCCCGTCAAGCACAGACTTAGGCGAGGCGTCACCCGCGGATACGGAATCGGAAAGTGCGGTGGGAGCCGGGTCTAATAGCGGCGTAGGGCCAGAAGGGGCCGGGAGCGGGGCACGCTCCAACCGTCCCCCACTACCGCGTATCATCGCAGTGGCAAACCAGAAAGGAGGGGTCGGCAAGACCACTACCGCCGTGAACCTTGGCGCATGTCTTGCTGACCTCGGGTATCGGACGCTCGTAGTGGACCTGGACCCCCAGGGCAATGCCAGTACTGGACTGGGAATCAACATCCGCGGCCTTCAGGCTTCGATGTACGACGTGATCCTCAATGACGTCCCGATAGAGGATTGCATCGAGGCGTCCTCGGTCCGGAATCTGTTCGTCGCACCAGCGAGCCTGGACCTTGCAGGAGCTGAGATTGAGCTGGTTCCGGCCTTCTCCCGTGAGCTCCGACTCAAGCAGGCCTTGGCAGAGGTGCGAGAGGACTACGACTATGTCCTGATCGACTGCCCGCCATCGCTGGGTTTGCTCACGATCAACGGGATGGCGGCAGCTACTGAAGTGCTGGTCCCGATCCAGTGTGAGTACTACGCCCTGGAAGGTCTGGGTCAGTTGTTGCGCAACGTCGGGCTAGTTCAGAAGAACCTCAATCCAGCGCTGGACGTGTCCACCATCGTCTTGGTGATGTACGACGCTCGAACCAAGCTGGCCGATCAGGTGGCGACTGAAGTGAGGAACCATTTCGGCGACAAGGTCTGTCGGATGATGATTCCCCGGACTGTCCGGTTGTCTGAGGCGCCCTCCTTCGGGCAGCCGATCATTGCATTCGATCCGTCTTCTCGAGGCGCCATTGCCTATCGGGAACTGGCCAAGGAGGTGAGCGGTGGCGCGGCGTAGTGGTCTCGGTCGTGGCTTGGGAGCGTTGATTCCCAGCGAGGTGGCTGTCGGGGAACAGGATGCTTCCCTGCGTGAGTTGGCAGTGAGCCTGATCGATCCAAATCGTCTGCAACCGAGGGAGCGTTTCGATGAGGAAGCCCTGGTAGCGCTTACCGCCTCCATCAGTGAACTCGGTGTGCTCCAGCCGATCCTGGTCAGACCAGCCGGAGAGCGATTCGAACTCATTGCGGGCGAGCGTCGTTGGCGGGCCGCGAAGCGGGCCGGCCTTCAGTCGATTCCCGCGGTGGTCAGGACGGTGGACGACACCGCCTCACTGGAGCAGGCCGTGGTGGAGAACCTCCACCGCCAGGACCTGAACGCCCTCGAGGAGGCTGCCGCCTACCAGCAACTGATCGAGGACTTTGGTCTGTCTCACGATGACGTGGCCCGACGAGTTGGCAAGAGCCGATCGGCGGTGTCCAATACCCTTCGACTATTCCAGCTTCCTCCTACCATCCAGAAGCTGGTGGCTGAGGGTCAACTGGCGGCGGGGCACGCCAGGGCGCTCCTGGGAACCCCGGATCGCAGCTTTCAGGAAGCACTGGCTCGCCGGGCCGTTGCCGAACAGCTTTCGGTTCGAGAGGTGGAGGAGGCCGTTCGTGCTCGCGGTGGTGACACTGATGGCGGTGAGCCAGCACCGGGAGCAACCAACTCAACTGGAAAGTCGGGGAGTCCTTCAGGGTCGAGTCTTCGGGCCCCGGGACTGTTGGAGCTCGAGCAGCTTCTGTCCGACCGGTTGGACACTCGGGTCAAGGTGGCCATGGGCGCCAAGCGGGGCAAGGTGACTATCGACTTTGCCAGTCTGGAAGACCTGGAGCGGATCTACCGAGCTATGACCACTCCTTGATCTTTGAGTCTCAACGTCACTTAGTGGAGAAGGGACTCACTTGATGTTTCAGGGGTGGCGTTATCCTCTACCCAAGGTTGTCCACAGGGTGTGTAGAAAGCTGTGACTTTCTATCTCCGGTTGTGGGTTCGTTTGGCGGAGGCGGCTTACTCACTCCTTCTCGCATCCGCTAGCCCAACCCTCAAGCAATGAGCTGACCTCAATAGTGGGTACGGTCTTCGAGCCGGGGGATTGAGTGAGTTGGTGAGCGGTGCGGCTTCCGGGCCCTCCGTCCACCAGATGACCTGTCAATCCTATTGACGAATCATCAATAGATGGAATCAAGCCCCCCAGCAAGCACTCCCTCATCGGGGGAGAGGTCGGGACGAGATGGGGGAGCCCGGACGGCGGACTCTCAGCCTGCGTTCTCGATCTCGGGTGTCGATGTCAGCTGGATCTGAGGGTGGACGCGAAACGAGGCTGGAACCGGGATGGCTCCAGCCTCGCTCCTGAGGTCGCCGTGGGGGGGAGGGCCGACGACCTCACCTGTGATTCTACGCCTTCTGTCCAGAATTCGCCACCCTAAGTGGTCGAATGCCTGCGGACTGATCTCTCTCGTGCCCTGCCGGGCTGCATCCTGGTCAGAGAAAGCGGTCGAGCTGCTGAAGTAGTCCGGCCTTGCCAGACGCACCCTGGAACCGGTGAACCGGTTCTCCCTTGTCGAACACGATCAGGGTGGGAATGCTCATGATGTCGAACTGCCGGGCCAAGTCGGGGTTCTCGTCGACGTTGACCTTTGCAACCTTGATCTTTTCGATGTTCTCACTGGCGACTTCATCGAGGATGGGGGCCAGAGCTCGGCACGGGCCGCACCACTCCGCCCAGAAGTCCACCAGTACAGGCTTGTCGGAGCTGGCGATCTCCTCGGCGAAGGAGCTCTGGTTGAAGGTGGCGATGGCGTTTGCCATTGGTTTCACATCTCCTTGGGAAGTGTTCGGGGTTAACAACCGGTCATAGACCCGGACCATTCCCGGTAGGGATTGGCCGGATGGCACGACTGGTGGAATCAGTCGTGCAGATTCGCCTCGAGCCAGTGTTCGGCGTCAATGGCGGCCATGCAGCCCGAACCGGCGGCGGTGATGGCCTGTTTGTAGTGGGGATCTTGGACGTCGCCACTGGCGAACACTCCCGGAACGCTGGTGGCGCTTCCCGGCCCGGTCACCACGTAGCCCTCGGGGTCCAAGTCGAGTTGGTCACGGAACAGATCGGTGTTGGGACGGTGTCCGATGGCCACGAACAGGCCGGACACATCGAGTGTTGAAGGTTCTCCAGTGACGGTGTTGCGAACCGCGACACCCGACAACTTCGAGTCTCCCAGAATCTCGGTTACTTGGTGGTTCCACAGGATCTCGATCTTCGGATTGGCGAAGGCTCGGTCCTGCATGATCTTGGAGGCACGAAGCTCGTCGCGCCGGTGAATCAGGATGACCTTGTCGGCGAACTTGGTGAGAAAGCTGGCCTCCTCGACAGCGGAGTCGCCGCCGCCCACCACGGCCACGGTTTGGCCCCGGAAGAAGAACCCGTCACAGGTGGCGCAGGTGGAAACGCCGTGGCCGATCAACTCTCGTTCTCGCGGCAATTCGAGCAGTAGGGACTGGGCGCCGGTGGCGATGATCACCGACTGGGCCAGATAGGTGGGCTCATCGGCATCGGCGTCTCCGACCCAGATCTTGAAAGGCCGCTGAGACAGATCGATTCTGCTGACCTTCTCATAGCGGGTGTCGGCTCCGAAGCGTTGCGCCTGCTCCCGGAACCGCATCATCAGATCGGGACCCATGACCCCCTCGGGGAAGCCAGGAAAGTTCTCAACCTCGGTGGTCAGCATCAGCTGTCCACCGGGTTGATCTGAAGTACTGGAAGGTTCACCCTCCAGCACCAGAGGAGCCAGACTGGCACGGGCGGTGTAGATGGCGGCGGTCAGGCCCGCCGGGCCGGAGCCGATGATCGCAACGGTGCGGATTTCAGGCACGGAAAACTCCGATCTGGGTCGTACTTCGCCGGGTTAGAACACTGGGCGACGGCGGAATCTTCCGTGCCACCGGCACGGTCAGGAAGCGTCGGTCACACCCGGATGGTTGGCCTTGCGAATGAGCACGATTCCAGCGATCGTGAACACCACCGAAAGGGCGAGGTAGATGTACCAGACGGGGCCTGGCACGTAGTTGTCCAGTACCCGGATCAGGACCACCAGGGCCAGAACCAGGGCGATTCCGGCGACCACTGCCGCAACCAGGCCGTAGACCAGGGCCCGGGCGGCCACTTGGATAGGACGGGTGGTCTTGTCTCGGACCTTGCCGATCACGTCCACGACGGTGTCGGCCGCCTGGGCTGGCCACTCGGCCGGGATCATGCCTTGGGGCCCGGAGCCGTTGGGAGACGAGGGCAGCGCCATGACCAGAACCCTACCTGTCGGTAGCCAACTCGCTGGTGCTGTCGAACCGCAGCGTCCTGGCTGGCTATGGCTGGGCCGGCAGCACCTGTCCGGCTTCTAGCGCTGGAAGCTGAGTGCCGGAATGCAACTCAGCTCGCCCACCGCCACTACCAGGGTGGTCTGCCGTCCGTCAGTGGCCTTGTACGGCAGCTCGTAGACAACCGTCCGGTCGCCGGCGATGGTGGCCAGACCGACGTGGACCGGTTCACTACCGGTTCCGAACATGGTGTCGATCTTGCCCAGGCATCGGAACGCGGCATCCAGATCGTGCTCAGCGTTGGTGACATCTGGCGGGGCTTCGGGGAATCCGCTGCGGAGGTGCTCTCGCAACTGGTCGGCCGACTCGAATGAGCCCAGCGGTACGAGAGTTGGGACGCTGGTGCCACCAGCGGAGGAAACTGCGCTGGTAGTGCTGACGGCGTCGGCGGCATCCGGGGCCGCAGCGCCAGCCGCGGCCGCCTCGCGCTCTGCGGTGTTGTCAGCGTCTGCGGACTCGGTCAGCGCCGTGTCGGGCTCCAGTGATGATCCAACCTGCTGGAAGGCCACGTCGGTACTGGTCTCGCGTCCGGTGTACACCAGTGTCAGTCCGACGCCCATCAGGATCAGAACGGCGGCCGCCACCAGCCAGGGTGGAATCCGCCTCGAACCTGTCGAGCCGGGGGAGGGCAGCATTGAGACCACCCCCGGATCGGCGCTGACGTTCCTGCGAGCACCGTCGAGAGCGGCGGAGATGGTCGAGTTCACCGCCTGGTCATCAAGGGGCGACGGGGGTGATGCGATCAACTCGATTGCCCGTCGCATCTGCTCTCGGCGCGCCAAGGTGGCGTGATCTGACTGCAACCGGGCCTCGATCTCGGGCGACGCCACACCATCGAGGGAGAGTGACAAGTCGAGATCGAGAGAGTCGGTGGTGTCGTTCATGGCGTCATCGGTGGTCATCGTCGGTCTCTTTGACGATCTGAGGGGGCCGTTGAGTTCCCGGTATCACTGTGGCCGATCAGATCGGCGAGTTGGCCGCGCCCTCGGGCAATCCGGGACCGTACGGTACCGATGGGAATGTCGAGTACCTCGGCGATCTCGGCGTAGTCGAGTTGGCACATGTCCCGCAGCACAACGGCAGCCCGGAACTCGGGAGCGAGCTGTGCCAGCGCCTGATCAATCAGCAGATGGTCGGCGATTCGCCCGATCTCGTCGGAATCTCCGCTGTGGCCGGAGATCGATGATCTGCTGGAGAACTGGTCATCGGAGGATGTGTTCGGATCAAAGGGAACCGGACGCCGCTTGCGACGACGCAACTCGTCCAGGCAGACGTTGGTGGCCACCCGGTAGACCCACGTCGAGAAGCTGGAACGACCATCGAAAGCGGAGAGACCCCGAACGATGGCGATGAGGGTGTCCTGGGTGGCATCCAAGGCATCGCTGTCGTCTCCGGTGATACGGCGGCACAGTCCATGGATCGCCTGCACATGGCGGCGGAGAAGCTGATCCTGAGCGCTGCGATCGCCCCGGCGGGCGGCTTCCAACACCGGGTCACTCGATACTGACTCGCTCACGGCTCGAACAGCTCCAACGATCGGACCTTCACGGCATGATCTTCGCCGACGTCGGTGAACCACACCATCACCGCGGTGGCCGGCTGACCTCCGACCGGCATCTCGGTGATGGCGGTGGAGGCTCCGGTGATCACCGCCACCGGCTCACCCCAACCCGCTCTCTCGGTGGGTACCGGGCCATTCACCATCAGGACCTCGGCGGTCCAGCCACGACTCGGTGAATCGATCCGGAGGGTCTTGAGCGGCGTCGGGGACGCCAGCGTGGCCATCAGGCCGACACCGGGCTTGAGGACGGTCACGTCCCGATTGCGATAGCTCTCGGTCGACCAGGTCGTGTCGCCGTCGTCATCGGTGAGGTTGACCAGTTGTTCGTCGTTCTCACCGCCGCTACCGGGTGGTGGGTCGAAGGTGGCGAAACCGGAAATCGCCACCTTCTGACCGGGAGAGTTGGAGCGGGTCACCCCCACGAACACCGCTACGGCGGCGACTCCGAGCATGGCTGTGACGAGAAGGATCGCCCCCACTCCTGCCCGTCGTGGTTCGTGGGTGGTGGTTGTGGACGAGGCGGTGGGTGGAACAGGAGGCGGTGGGGGTAGGGGAGGCACCGGATCCAGGTGGTCACCGGCGGCGGCTACCGCCGAGCGAGCCGCCTGACGAGCCCTGCCGGGATCGGCGCCCGCTGCCACCAGAGCACTGCGCATTTCCGCTGCCGACTGGAAGCGATCCTCGGGGCGACGAGCTAGAGCCCGGCCGATCACCGCTTCCACCGCCGCCGGTAGGTCAGTCCTGAGATCTCGTGGTCGGATCGGATCGTTGTGGAGACGCATGAGTGCGGTGGCGGTGTCGGTCTCTCCTTTGAAGGGTGCCACTCCGGTGAGGGCCTCGTACAGCACCACGCCCAGGGCGTAGACGTCGGTCCGGGCGTCCACCGGCCGCCCATCGACCTGCTCGGGCGCCAGGTACTTGGCGGTCCCCACCATCACGCCGCTGTCGGTGTGGTCAGCACCACGCGCGGCCTTGGCGATGCCGAAATCAGCCACCAGAACCCGGCCGTCGGCCGAGAGGAGAATGTTGGCCGGCTTCACGTCGCGGTGGACCAGACCAGCCCGGTGGGCCGCCTCGAGAGCATCAGCCACCTGGGTTCCGATGGCGAGAGCAGCGTTGAGCTGTAACGGTCCGTGGGCGTCGATGTCGGCGCGGAGGGTGGTACCGCGGACCAGCTCCATCACGATTGCGTTCACATCACCCTCGACCACGGTGTCATAGACCGAGACGATCGATGGGTGAGTCAGGCGGGCAGCTGACACCGCTTCGGTCCGGAAGCGGGCCACGAACCCAGCGTCTCGGGCCAGGTGCGAATGGAGGACTTTCACCGCCACCCGTCTGGCCAGCGTCTCGTCGGTGGCCTCGTAGACGCTGGCCATGCCACCGGCCGCGATCGGTCGGATCAGGCGGTATCGCTGCGCGAGAAGCTGGCCGGACAGCCGGTCTGATGAGGATGATGTGGCCACGTCACCGCTGCAAGATAGTGGCCGCTCGAGCCAGCTCACCGGGCACGTGGCCCGGTGAGCCAACGTCAGTTCAAGCAGACGCGTGCCAGGCCAGACCGGCCACCGAAGGCCCACCGTGGGAACCGATCACCGCGCCGATGGTCCAGACGCTGATCTGTTCACGGCTGTAGCGGGGCGAGAGAAGGTCGATCAGCTCCTCGTAGTCGTCGGCCATGCCCTGGCAGACCGCCACGTGTTCGACGTCAGGCTCTTGGAACAGGCGGTCGCGCAGCCACTGGAGCGACTTTCCCCGGGTGCGTTGCTTGGCTGCCTCGTGCACCTCGCCGGTGGAGATGTCGATGATCGGCTTGATGGAGAGCAGCGATCCCAGCATGGCCTGGGCTCCTCCGATCCTTCCGCCCTTCTTGAGGTTGTCCAGGGTGTTCAGGGCCCCGAAGATCCGGGTGCGGGGAATCAAAGCCTTCACTATCTCGACGACTTCATCGGCGGTAGCGCCCTGCTCGGCGGCGGCGGCGGCCGCCAACACCTTCATTCCTTGACCGGCGGTGATCGCGCACGAGTCGACCACCCGCACGTCGAGGTCGCCGCCGATCGCCCGGGCGGCGTTCTCAGCCGACTGCATGGTGGCTGACAGCTTGCTGGAGATGTTGATACACACCACCGGATCGCCGTTCGAGCCAGCCTCGCGCATGGCCTGTTCGAAGGCTCCGGGGCTGGGTGCCGCCGTAGCTGGCAGCATACCGGACGTGTTCATCTTCTGGTAGAAGGCCTCGGTGGAGAGGTCGACCCCGTCGGTGAACTCTTCATCGCCGAACCTGATCGACAGCGGGACTATGCCGATACCGTGCTCGGCGATCTGCTGAGCGGTGAGGTCGGCGGCACTGTCGGTGATGATCTTTACGGGCATCGTGGCTCCGGAGCGATAGGTATGGATCCGTTATCGGACTCGGCGAGGACCACCATGGTTACATCTGACCGGTTGCCGTCGGCGCGCTGTCGCTCTGGAGACCCGGAGACAGTTGCGACCCAAGGCGGGGCGGATCATCGAGAGTGACGGCCCTTTGGACGTCGGGCGGCCACGATGTGCCGAGCCCACCAGACGGCCAGGAACAGGCCGGCGCCGAGGCTAAGGATCAGGCCGACCCCTGAGACTGCGGTTGAACGTACCGAGTAGGTGCCCTCGCTGAGCAGTACTGCCCCATCGGGGCTGGTGATTCGGATCTTCAGCGGAGTGTCTCCGGGTAGACGGCTCCGGACTCTCAGTGACACCTCGGTGTGATCATTCGTGAGGGTCACCATCTGGTCGGGCTCGGGAAGGCTCAGCCGATCAGAGGAGCTGAGCTGGACTCTCACCGTGGCTGGAGTGTCCAAGTTCGAGGTGATCACTAAAGGAAAGCGGGCGTCATTTGCCCCCAGGGTCACCCGGTCCGAGGGCGGTATCGAAATGGAGGAGAACAGCGCGTTCAGCTCGTTACGTACTCCCGTCACCTCGGACGATCGCGTGTCACTGTCCAGACGACGGTCGGTGGTGGCCGAGAGGCGGTTGGCCAAGGGTTGGAGAAGTGACTCGTCGCCGGGGACCATTCCCGCCAAGCTGCTCAACAACGAACGGGCCACCCCCAGATCGTCCGCCCACTGGGTCGAGGTGAACCGGCCAGGGGCGCTGATGCGGGCTCGCTCTGGCGCGGTGTCGGCGTCGGCCAGCAGTTCGCTCACCAGGCGCGGTTCGGTAAATGGGTCATCGGAGAGAAGCGTCAACAGTCGGTGGAGTGCTTCGGCCTCGGCCTCATTGGTGGGAAGGTGAACAGACACGACCTGCGGTCGGGGCTCGTCCAACGAAACCTGCGCGGCCAGCCTTCCGGCCAGCACATGGGCTGCTAGCAGGGGATCCTGGTCACCTCCCAGCTTCAGGGCCGGATTCATGGCAGTCAGTCGAACTGCTGCGGTCGTACCGGCCACGCGGGCCGGGGTGGATGGTGCAGCCTCTGAAAAGGTGGGCGGTGGTACCAGGATGTCAGTGAACCCCAACTGTCCGAGGCTCCTCACCGTCTCGGGATCGAGTCTGGTGGCCACCGACGTGACCGACCGGACCGGCGGCTCGAGTGTGGCGGTGAGGATGGCAATTCCCTCGTCGACCTGACGAGCCAACTCGTCGTCGAGACCCAGGTTGTGGAGCTCGGCCGGATCCACTTGTTGGGCGGCAGAGGCCAACACCTCGACTTGGTCAGAACGAGTCAGCTCGGCCAGCGCGTCAACCTCTGTTTCACTGTCCGAGCTGTTGTGGTCCGGGGCGGAATCGCCCGACTGGGTTGTAGAGGAGGCGAGATCGCCGGTGGCGTTGGACCCGTCGGTGGCTGTGTCGGAGGCCGCCGTCGCCGCGACCCGAGCCAGCTGAGGGTCGGCAATGACCGATAGCGGGACCCGAGGGCTCAGGCTGGCTGCCTCGGCCATCCAGCTGACCCCCGCGGTCACCTCGGGCGTCAAGATCTCATCGCCGGGGGCCGTTGCCGGGTTGGGTGATCTGATCTCGGCCAGTAGTCCGATCGGTGTCTGGTCCGGGCGATCATCGTTGCTGTCGGGGCCCCGAACCATCAGGGTCACCATGGTCAGAACGGTGGTGTTGGTGGCATCGCGTAGCCGGATGCGAACCGGGTAGACACCCGGGCGAGTCAGCCGCTTGGCCCAACCCCCGGTCTTTGGTGGCCCGTCCTGGCTGTGGAGCCCGATCACGAACCCGGATTGAATGGGAGCGGTGTTCGGATCGCCGGGCAGGTCTATGACCGGGAACGTGGCGATGGAGCTACGAGGCTTTCCGACCAGCGCGTTGTCCAGCTGAGCCTGAGTGGTGATCGCCGGATAGAGATCCACAGCCAGGTCGCTGCCCGCCTCCACCCCGCTGACCTCGACGAACACCACGAAGTCGTCGTCGGGGCCCGTGGGCCCGGACTGCTCGATCAGTCGCATGGTCGGGGTGGGCCCGGCTTGGCCCGACAACGGCGACGGCGTGCCCGCCGACGAGTCCACTCTGGCCGTCATGGCACCCAGCAGGGCCAGGCTCATGACGATCCACAGCCCTCGAGACCGGCTCGCGGGCGCGTGACGCGAGCGGTGAGACAGCCCAAGACGGCGGCGCGGACCGAGCTTCACGTGTCGCGGCCTTCCAGGCTTCTGCTCAACACACTCAGCCCTGTCGGCTCGAGGCTGAACCCGCAGGCCAGGTAGAGGCTGAGAGCGGTGTGGTTGCGCTCCTGGGTGTTGACCATGGCCAGGGTGGCTCCACCGCGCCTCAGCCAGTTGAGGGCGTCGATGACCAGTGCCTTCCCCAGTCCCTGCCTCTGGTGGTCAGGGTGCACGGCCAGTCTCTGAAGGTAGCCCCGGGAGCCCGCCCGTCCGGTCACTGCGTAGGCCACCGCCGGGGGCTGCTCACGTGACGGCTGAGCCACGCGGAAGCGGGTCACCGGTGTGGCTCGCAGAGCGTCCCTCAGACCGCAGCGGTCCAGGGTCCAGAACGGCTCGAAAGCCAGGTGATCCAACTCCAGCACCGCTTGGCGGTGTCGGAACCACCCGCGTCGCAACCGGGGGTCGGTCAGGTCAGGTAGGTCCGTCAGATCGTGGCGGAGAAGGTGAAGCCGTTCGTGGAGTTCGAATCCATTGCTGATGAAGGGACCGAGTTCGCTTTCGTGGAGAGCCCCGGTGATTGCTCGCCGATGACCGGCCCTGGCCAGGTCGGTGAGCGCGGCCGCGACCTCTTCATGGGCCAGTACCCCCCGTGACGGGCGCGGTGACACCACCACGGTGTGGCTCTGTCCGGTCCAGGCTGCAACCTGAACTCCAGGCCGCCCCGTCCACAGGTGATCACCAGCACTCATGGCGATCCGTTGTGGTCGGGTTGGTACGCCGCCGGTTGTACCACGGAGACACCTGGGCGGTGACGGTTGAGGATCGGTGAGGTGTGGACACGGTGGGAGGGCCGACGGGCGAGGGTGGCGGTGCGCTGGGCTGACCGGCGCTCTCTCCCTAGGGTACGGAGCAATGTCGGTGCTGTACGTCACCCACCCTCGTTTCGCAGACCACGACACCGGGTTTGGTCATCCGGAACGTCCGGAGCGCTTGGCTGCGGTGGAAGCTGGGCTGGATCGCGCGGGGCTGCGTGAGGCGGTCATCCCGGTAGTGGCCACGCCCGCTCCGGAAGAAGCGCTGAACAGCGTCCATCCGACGTCTTATCGGACGGCTCTGGCCAACTTCTCGATGACCGGCGGCGGCTACATCGACGGTGACACCCACTTGGGGATCCACTCCTGGGAGGCGGCCCTGTTGGCCGCGGGAGCGGGAATCGAGGCGGTCGATCGACTCGATGCCGGGGAGGCACCAGTGGCGTTCTGTGCGGTACGCCCACCGGGGCACCATGCCCTCGCCAACCGGGCCATGGGCTTCTGTCTCCTCAACAACGTGGCGGTGGCAGCGTCCCACCTGGCTGACCGCGGCGAGCGGGTGGTGATCGTCGACTATGACGCTCACCACGGAAACGGCACTCAGGACATCTTCTGGCGTGACCCCCGGGTGTTCTACGTGTCGCTCCACGAGTGGCCGCTGTATCCGGGAACCGGCCGCCTCACTGACCTGGGCGAAGGCGATGGGTGGAGGTCGACGCTGAACGTGCCCATGCCGGCCGGAACCTCGGGAGATGCCTACCGCCGAGCGGTGAACGAGGTGATCGGCCCGATCCTGAGCTCCTGGGAACCCACCTGGCTGATCCTGTCAGCCGGATTCGACGGTCACCGTCGAGACCCGATCACCGATCTGGGGCTGACCAGCGCCGATTTCGCTGATATCACGGTTGACCTGGTCCAGCTGGTGGATCCCGGTCGACGTCTGATCTTCCTGGAGGGGGGCTACGACCTGGAGGCACTCTCAGCCTCGGTCGGGGCCGTCATGTCGGCCCTTATCGATGACGGGGCGTACCGTCCGGAACGGTCCAGCCAGGGAGATCGGGGCCGTGATGTGAGTGACGCAGTCCTCAAGAACTGGGCCGTGTCCGCCGACGGGTAACCAGGCCCCGAAATTGCGGGTCCGTCCCCCCGTGCTCTTTCGAGGTGTGAACCCGTGGCTCAAGTAGTCGACCTCCTCCAGTACCTGCTCGACGAGCGGGGATCCGACCTGTTGGTGAAGGTGGGCTCACCCCCCTGTCTCCGACGCAACGGACGGCTCGAGCGCACGACCCTCACGGCCCTCAAGCCCGACGACATCGAGCAGCTCGCAGCCGAGTTGTTGACCGCTGACAAGGCCGCCGAGTTCCAGTCCTCGGGCGAGACCGATTTGGCCTACAGCGTGCCCGGTTTGGGGCGTTTCCGGGTCAACGTCTACCGCCAGCGGGGTTCGGTCAGCCTGGCCATTCGGCGGGTGGTGCCCGGTGCTCCCGCCATCGCCGATCTCGGAGTTCCCCAGATCGTGGCCGACCTTGCCGCACAGCGTGACGGCCTAGTGGTGGTGGCCGGCCCGGCCGCCTCGGGAAAGACGACCACAGCGGCCGCCCTGATCGATCACATCAACGCCTCCCAGGCTCGTCACATCGTCACCGTGGAAGACCCCATCGAGGTGCTCCACGCCGACAAGGAGGCGGTGGTCAGCCAGCGTGAGGTTGGGTCGGACACGCCCCATGTCGCTGACGCTCTTCGTCGAATCTCGCGCCAGGATGCCGATGTGGTGATGGTTTCGGACCTTCCCGACGCTGATGCCGTGAAGGAAGCGTTCGCGGTGGCAGCGGCCGGTCGACTGGTCATCGCGGTCCTCAACACCCTGTCTGCCACCGACACGATCACCTGGATGATCGACCGATTCCCTCCTCATCAGCAAGGGTCGGCGCGGTCCTTGCTGGGCCGGGTTCTGCGAGGCGTGATCTGTCAGCGCCTGGTGGACCGGGCTGACGGTCGGGGCCGGGTGGCGGTGGTCGAGAGCTTGGTCGGTACCCACAAGGTGCGCGATGCCATCATCGACGGTGGTGATCCTTCGGTGCTGGAGCGCCTCATGGCCGATGGCGAGTACCACGGCATGGCCACTTTCGACCAGTCCCTGTTCCAACTGTTCCACGAGGAGTACGTGTCGCTGGACGAGGCGTTGGAGCGGGCCGTGTATCCCGAGGACTTCCGAATCGCGGTACAGCAATCGGGTCTGGCGACTCTGCGCTGATCGTTCCGACCACCACCACCGGCGATTACCCGATCCGAAGTCAACGTTCTGGCGAAAGACGGCTCGGTCTTCGTAGCGTCTTGGGGTGATTCCCGCCCGGATGCAGCCCGTTCTCGACCAGGTCCGCCCCCTGGCAGAAGCCTTCACGGCGGCAGATCGACCGCTGTATCTGGTGGGTGGAGTGGTTCGAGACCTGCTCCTCGGCCGGGATCGACCCGCCGGGGCCGACATAGATCTGTGCACTCCGGCTCTGCCAGCTGAGATCAAGCAGATCGTCAGCCCGCTCGCTGAGGCGGTCTGGACCCAGGGGGAACGGTTCGGCACGATCGGCCTTCGGCACCGGGGCCAGGACTACGAGATCACCACCTTCCGCTCCGAGGCCTACGAGCCCGATTCGCGTAAGCCGGAGGTGGCATTCGGAGACACCATCGAGGTGGATCTGTCCCGCCGCGATTTCACGGTCAACGCCATGGCGCTGGCCCTACCCGAGCCGGTACTGGTCGACCCCCACAACGGTGCCGCCGACCTGGCGGCCGGGGTGCTCCGGACCCCGCTGGCGGCCGAAGTTTCATTCACTGACGACCCGTTGAGGATGCTGCGGGCCGCCCGATTCATCGCGGGCTACGGACTGGAGGCGACCCCCGACCTGGTCGAAGCGGTGCGAGCCAACGCCCATCGACTCGAGATCGTGTCGGCCGAGCGTGTCCGTGACGAGCTGGACAAGCTGCTGGTGACACCGGATCCGTCGGCCGGCCTGTGGTTCGTGGTTGACACCGGCCTGGCCGACCACTTCCTGCCCGAACTGCCTGCCATGCGACTGGAGCAGGATCCCGTTCACCATCACAAGGATGTGCTGGCCCACACCATTGCAGTGGTGGCCAAGACCAGGCCGGAGCGCCTGGTTCGACTGGCAGCGCTGCTTCACGACGTCGGCAAGCCCCGGACCCGGTCATTTGGCGATGGGGGCGTCACCTTCCATCATCACGAAGTGGTGGGTGCCCGCATGGCCCGGGATCGGATGAAGGCGCTGCGGTACTCGAACGACGATGTGGACGCTGTTCGTCAGCTCGTGTATCTGCACCTGCGGTTCCACACGTACAAGATGGGTTGGTCTGACTCGGCGGTTCGGAGATTCGTGCGGGACGCCGGCGATCACCTCGAGGAACTGATCGACCTGACCCGCTCGGACTGCACCACCCGCAACAAGCGTAAGGCCGCCACTCTGGCCCGGCGAATGGACGAGCTGGAGGAGCGGATAGCGGCATTGGCTGCGCAGGAGGCGCTTGACGCGTTGCGCCCTGATCTGGACGGAGCCCAGGTGATGGCCCACCTGGGCGTGGGTCCCGGTCGCCACGTCGGTGAGGCCCTGGCTTTTCTGCTCGAGGCCCGGATCGAGGAGGGGCCGTTGGGCGAGGACGAGGCTTACCGGCGTCTCGATCAGTGGTGGGCGTCTCGACCGTCGGTGTGACCTGAGGATCTCAGGCTCGGCTCGCGAGACCTGTACCCCGAGCTGCTGGTGACTTCGATCTAGGTTCCTTGCGCATGGGAGTCCGTGGGTCGCGTCAACGGTCGCTGGCTGACCACCCGGCCCGGTTCGTGGTCACCGCCTTCGTGGCGGCTATCGGAGTTGGGACGTTGCTGCTCCTGCTTCCATGGTCAACCGCTGATGGTCGCCAAACCGATCTGGTGACCGCAGCCTTCATGGCCACCAGCGCGGTTTGCGTCACCGGGCTCTCGACTGTCGAAGTGAGTACTCATTTCAGTGGGTTCGGACAGCTTGTTCTAATGGTGCTCTCCCAGGTCGGCGGTCTGGGATTCATGACGCTGGCGTCTCTGATCGCCATGGTGGTGTCGCACCGGCTGGGCTTGAGGATGACGCTGGCAGCCACGGCCGAGCGGGGCACTCTTGCCCTGGGCGATGTTCGCCGGGTCCTAGGCGGAGTTGCGGTGGTGACGGTCGCCGTCGAAGTGATCGCTGCCGTCGTTCTGTTTGTTCGCTTCATGGTCTCCTACCACTACCCGGTGGACGACGCGGCCTGGCACGCGGTGTTCCACTCGGTCGCCGCCTTCAACAACGCGGGCTTCTCGCTGTACCCGGACTCGCTCAACCGGTTCTCGACCGACGTGATCGTCACCGGGGTGGTGATGATCGCGGTGGTGGTGGGAGGTATGGGTTTCCCGGTTCTGGTCGATCTCTACCAGCACCGGGGGCGGGGGTGGCGTCGGCTGAGCCTCCACACCCGGCTCACCCTGACCATGACCGGAGCTCTGCTGATCGGCGGGTGGGCGGTGCTGACCGCCGCCGAGTGGGCCAATCGGCAGACCCTTGGCGGCCAGGGGACGTTCGACAAGGCATGGATGGGCCTGTTCGCATCGGTCACGGCCAGGACTGCCGGATTCCACACCATCAGTCCTTCGGCCATGACCGACGAGGGTCTGATCGGCACGATGTTCCTGATGTTCGTGGGAGCTGGCTCAGCAGGAACCAGCGGAGGCATCAAGGTGGCGACCTTCGCGGTGCTGGTACTGGTGGTGTTGGCCGAACTGCGCGGCTCTCGCGATGTTTCGGTGTTCGGCCGTCGGATCGGTGAGGCCGCCCAACGGCAGGCGGTGACGGTGGTGATCCTGGCGTCGGGGGTGATTCTCCTGACGGTGTTCGGGCTGCTGTGGATGACCGACCAACCCATCCATCACGTGGCATTCGAGGCGGTGTCGGGTTTCGCCACCACCGGGCTCACCACCGGAGTCACTCCACAACTGCCCACCGCTGGGCGGTTCTTGATGATGGCAGTCATGCTGGTGGGCCGGCTCGGACCGGTCACGCTCGGTACCGCCCTGGTGGTTCGGTTCAGAACCTCTCGTATCCGCTATCCCGAGGAGGCTCCCCTCATTGGCTGAGAACAGGTCAACCGTGCTGGTCGTCGGGCTTGGTCGTTTCGGCACCGCGCTGGCCCTGGAGCTGGAATCTCTCGGCCACGAGGTGTTGGCCATGGATGCTCGGGAGTCGGTGGTGCAGCAGTGGGCCAGCCGGATCACCCACGCCGTTCAGGGAGATTCCACCGACCACGACACGCTGATCAGCCTGGGAGTCAAGGACCTGGCCCACGCGGTCGTCGCCATCGGTGAGGACGTGGAGGCCAGCATCCTCACGACCTCGGCGCTCAGTGAACTGGGAGTGACTGATGTGTGGGCCAAGGCGACCTCGGCTGCGCATGCGCGGATTCTGGGCCTGGTGGGTGCCACCCACGTCGTCTACCCCGAACAGGACTCGGGTCGACGACTGGCCCACCTGGTCACCGGTCGCGTGGCCGACTACATGGAGATCGACGACGACTTCGTACTGATCGAAACCGGGGTTCCCTCCAATGTGCACAACCAGACTCTGGCCGACGCCCAGCTCCGGGCGGCCTACGGCGTCACGGTGGTGAGCGTGAAACCACCCGGAGGCCGGTACACCTACGCCACGCCTTCGACCGTGCTCGACGGGCTGCTCCTGGTGGCGGGAACCAAGGCTGACGTGGCCCGGTTCGCGGCTGCCGCTCCCGACCTGGGGTAGCCAGCCGGCGCGGGGACTCCTCAGTTGCCCTGCTTGCGGGCGCGGATGATCAGGGTCGAGGGAACCGCTGGGGCACCGCCAGAGGACGACGGTGCCGGCTCCAGGAGCTGGTCAACCACGAAACTGGCCCGGTGGAGGGTGGTGAAGATCTCGGCGATGGTTCGCGGATGGTCGACGACGGCGCGGTCGCCGTCAGTCCAGGCGATTGGTTGGGACCGGTGGTAGGCGTGGACGGCCAGGGCCGGGGCCTCGCCGGCGTGGTCAAACATCCCGGCCGCTGGATGGGGTAGTGACGCCACCAGCGGAGCCTCGGGCTTGAGAACGCGGTGAACCTGACGGAACACGCGTGCCAGGTCCTCGACGGTGGCCAAGGCCATGACGCTGAGCGCTGCGTCCACGCTGTCGGATCGCAGGAAGGGCAGGTCAGCCAACGCCGACTGATGGAGTTCGACCTTCACCTCGGCGGACTCGGCCCGTTCGCGGGCCTGTGACAACAGGGCGGCGTCGGGGTCGACGCCCAACACCTTGGCTCCCTGTCGGGCCAGGATCACCGCGTTGTGGCCCACTCCGCACCCGAGATCGAGAATGCGTCGACCATCGACCGGGCCGAGCAGCCGGAGGTCGGACTCGCTGGGCAGGTCGGCTCCGTAGAGAACGGCACTTGCCCGGCTTGGGTCCGACAGGTGAGCGGTGCTGTATCGACTGTAGGCGGAGGCGGCAGGATCTGACATCGCGTGTCGACGCTAGCCAACGACCTGGCTCGGGAGGCTGAACTCCCGAGCCAGCAGCCGATTTCCCCCCTACCCTGGGAGACCTGTGGCATTCAGACCCGACACCATGAGGGGGGCGGTCCCAGGCCAGATCGACTATCGACTGGCTCGGCGGTCGGTGCTTGCCGAGTACCGGAAAGGTCGCCTCGCCCGTCACGAGATCTGTGATGCCCATCCCGAACTGGCTCGGGCGGCCCGGGAGTGTGGGGAGCCATCCTCGTTGACCTGCCCGGTCTGCGAGGAGGTGAAGGTGGTGCTGGTGTCCTATGTGTTCGGACCGCGACTGCCAGCCTTCGGACGGTGCATCACATCGCGCAAGGAGCTCAGGGCCATCGCTCAACGCAAGGGTGAGTTCACCTGTTACGTGGTGGAGGTGTGTCCGGCCTGCTCGTGGAACCACCTGGCCCGGACGTTCCTACTGACCGCTGGCCGGGGTCGGATGGCCGCTCACTGAGAGGTGGTGACTGCCGGTGGCCGGGGGAGCGTTGGTAGCGTTGATCGCCCACTCCCCACCGCCCTGATCAACCTCAGGCGGTCTGTCGCCCGGGGTGGAACCGACTCTCATGCGCAAGCGAACCCGCAAGCCGGTCCCGGTCCACAACCTCAAGGTCACTCGTCGCGGCAAGGTCAAAAAGCGCGGCATCGTGTGGCGTTGGCGTCGGTTGTTCTACGTGCTGGCCCTGGCCGCCACCTTCGGAGTGGCGGGAGTGGTCTATGTGCTCACCCAGATCGAACTTCCCCGCGATCCCCGATTCGAGGACGCCTACAAGCAGACCTCGTTCGTGTGTTCGGCCGAGGTCCAGGTCAACTGCAACGCCCAGAACGCCATGGCCACTCTGCACGGTACCGAGGACCGTGTGCTGGTCACCTATGAACAGATTCCCGAGGTGCTCAAACAGGCGGTGATCGCCACCGAGGACAAGGACTTCTTCGAACACGACGGTGTCGACCCGTTGGGGATCGCCCGTGCCGCCTACCACGACATCCGTGGAACCTCAGCCTCTCGTCAGGGCGGATCGACCATCACTCAGCAGTACGTCAAGAAGACCTACCTGTCAGCCGAGCAGACCATCACCCGCAAGATCAAGGAAGCGGTGATGGCCATCCGACTCGAACAGCAGCTCTCCAAGGAGGAGATCCTCACCCGTTACCTGAACACCGTGTACTTCGGTCGCGGTGCCTACGGGGTGCAGGCGGCGTCACGGGCCTGGTTCGGCCACGACGTGGAGGCCATAGGTGCCGGGGAGGCCGCCTTCCTGGCCGGATTGCTGCGCAATCCCAACGGAGCCGATCCCTACCGAGGCCCCAGATCGCTGGCCGAAGCCGAGCGCCGGCGGTTGGTCTCGTTGGAGGCGATGGTCCGAGACGGATACCTGACCGAGGACGACAAGTCCCGGTACGCCTCGGTCTCCATGGATCCGGAAGCTCCGGGAGTGGCCGAGGAGGACCGCTTCGTGCAGCCTCCGCCGGTCCCGTCGACGCTGGGTGAGGACGTGAAGGGAGCCGAGTGGGGCAGCGAGTACTTCGCCGAGTATGTCCGCCAGTGGCTGATCGCCGAGTTCGGGGCCGACACGGTCTATGGCGGTGGACTCAAGGTGTACACCACGCTTGACCAGGGCATGCAGAAGTCGGCTTTCGAAGCGGTCACCGGCATCCTCAACCGGCCTGACGACCCGGCAGGAGCGTTGGTGGCTCTCGATGATCAGGGCCGGGTCCGGGCCATGATGGGCGGCACCGACTTCCGTTCCAACGAGCTGAATCTGGCCACCGGACGAGCCAGCGGTGGATCGGGCCGGCCACCCGGATCCACGTTCAAGACCTTTGCCTTGGCTGAAGCGGTGCGTGAGGGTTACTCGATCCGCTCGGTACTCCCATCGCCCGCCAACCTCGAGATCTCCGAGCCGCAGTGCACCAACGGGGGAGACGTATGGAAGATCCGAGGAGGACCGGGTGGGGCGTCCTCGCTGGTGAGTGCCACCAAGAACTCGATCAACACCACCTACGCCGAACTCATGGTGCGCCTCGGCCCCGAGGCGGTGGCCAATCTGGCGCTCGAGATGGGTGTCAGTTCGCTGGGAGACGAGAAGCCTCAATGCTCCTGGGTGCTGGGGGCGGGGGAAGTGTCGGTGCTCGACATGGCCGCCGCCTACTCGACTCTGGCCAACGAGGGAACAGCCCGCAGCCCCATCGTGGTGACTCGGGTCGAGTTCCCCGACGGCACTGTGCGTTCCTATGAGGCTGAAGAGAAGCAGGTTCTGACTCCTGAACAGGCTGGGCGGGTCACCTTCGCCCTCCAGCAGGTGATTCAGGGCGGTACCGGCCGACAGGCCAACTTCGGACGACCGGCTGCCGGTAAGACCGGAACCACCCAGAACAATGCCGACGGTTGGTTTGTGGGCTACACGCCCGATCTCACGGCGGCCGTGTGGATGGGGCACCCCGAGGGCCAGATCCCGATGCGCCAGGTCCACGGGATGACGGTGCAGGGCGGCAACTTCCCAGCCCGGATCTGGGCC
>CAUJFC010000063.1 GCA_963169755.1 Actinomycetota bacterium
GGGCAACTTGAACCAGGCGGAGCTGTGGTCCAGCGCCAACCGGGTGCAGGTGACAGAGACCGAGTTCGAAGCTGCCGCCAGCCAGAGAGACAAGGCGGAGCGGGCCGAGCAGGCGGCCGCCCAGGTCGAGCAACGACACCGTGATCTGGACGAGGCGGTCTCGACGCAGCAACACACCCAGAAGAACCTGGTTCGGGTCGGTGGAGTGGCGCTACTGGGTGCTGCTGCCACCGGGACCTTCACCAGCCTCACTCCCCTTCCCCTCCTCGCCATCGCCCTGCTGGCAATGGGCATCTCGATGATCCTGCGAGTGAAGGTGAGCCGGGCCCGCAACCAGGAGGTTGCCGCTCTGGCCTCGGCCGGCACCAGTTCGTACCTCGGTTTCATGGTCAATCAGGTCAACGGCATGATGCAGGAGACGGATCAGCTCAAGCGGCTGACCAGCGTGGCCTCCGACCATCGCGAGGCGGCCATCGCTTGGACCCGCCTGGCCGGGGCGGTGACCGTCGACTGGGCCTTCGCCCACCAGCGCGAGATCGATGCTGTAGCTCGGCTCCGAGCCCAGATCAGCGCCCAGCATCCCGAGTCGGGCCTCCTCCCCGATATAGATCCGGCCAGCGCCGCGGTGGCCGCTGCCGTTCTGGGGCGCCTTTCGACCCTGCGACGAATCGGCTACGGGGCCGAGAGCTTCCCGTTGTTCCTCGATGATCCGTTCGTAGATCTGGACTCTGACGTTCGCCAGGCACTACTGGAACTGATCGCCCGAGACGGCGGCGGCTCTCAGGTGGTTCTGCTCAGCGGATCGGCCGAGGTCGCGGCCTGGGCCCGGCGCCACGCTGCCCAGGGTACCGCCGCCCTGCTGGAGCCGATGGGACCGACTGCACCAACCGAACCAGCAGAATCGTCGACCCCGAGAGGCCAATCCGGGCCGGGTCCCGCCGGACCAGACGCCCCACCGCTACCGGACACCACGTCCGGCGAGTCCTTCGGGCTCGAAGCCAGAGGGCTGGCAGTCTGACCTGCCCACCAGGGCATTACTTACGGACAGACACTCCGCGACTCGATCGGTTTCGAGTTCGGGGTACACGGGGCAGGGGTGCTAGGTTCATCGCTCCCTGGGTCGGTGCCCGAGCGGCCAAAGGGAACGGGCTGTAAACCCGTCGGCATTGCCTACGTTGGTTCAAATCCAACCCGGCCCACCAACATCTGGAGCCCCCGCCCCGGCGGGGGCTCCAGATGTTTTCAGCCATAGCCGGTTGATCGACCAGTCAGAGCTTTTCACGGTCACGGCTCGACGCCTCCTGGAGGCGGTTCCCGTCAACCAAACCCGCATCACAAGCCCGGGCCCTAATCTGGGGCCATGCCGAGCTTTGATGTGGTGTCCGAAGTTGATATGCAAGAGGTCCGCAACGCCGTGGACCAGGCTGCCCGCGAGCTCGGGACCAGATACGACTTCAAGGGAACCAACTCCAGCATCGAGTTGGGCGACGGCGAGATCCGTATGGCAACTGCCTCCGAGGACCGCCTCACCGCTCTGCGAACCATGCTGGAGGAAAAGCTGGTCAAGCGGAAGGTCTCGCTCAAATCCATCGACTACGGGAAGGTCGAGGAGGCCTCAGGTGCCACCGTTCGTCAGCGGGCGGCGCTGGTGGCCGGGATCTCCTCGGACAAGGCCCGGGAGCTCAACAAGTTCATCAAGGCTCTGAATCTGAAAGGGATCCAGTCCCAGGCCCAGGGCGACCAACTCCGGGTGACCGGCAAGAAGCGCGACGACCTTCAGGCCGTGATAGCCGCCCTGAAGGAGGCGGACCTGGGCATTCCCCTTCAGTTCACCAACTTCCGGGACTGAGCCCGCCGGCAGCTACTGCCAATCTCCCCGGCGGAGGCGGGCGATCCGATCCTCCATGGGCGGATGAGTGGTGAACAGCTTGGCGAACTGCACCTTCTGACCATTGAACGGGTTGGCGATGTAGGCCCCCGCCTGGACCGGGTCGACGCCGCTGGGAATCAATCGGGTTCCCCGATCCAGCTTTTCCAGGGCCCGGGCCAACGGTTCACCGGTTCCGAGCAACTTGGCACCCCGCCGGTCGGCTTCGTACTCGCGGCTACGGCTGAGCGCCATCTGCAGAAGGCCAGCGGCCATTGGCGCCAGGATCACCAGCGCCAATGTCCCCAGTGGGTTGTCGTTGCGGTCCCGGCTGCCGCCCCCGAACATCGCTCCCCACATGACCATCCGAGCCAGGAAGGTGATGCCCATGGCCACGGCGGCTGCCACCGAGCTGATGAGGATGTCCCGGTTGCGGACGTGGCTGATCTCGTGGGCCAATACCCCTTGCAGCTCTTCCCACGTCAGAACATCGAGAATCCCCTGGTTGACGCAGACGGCGGCGTGAGCCGGAGATCGGCCAGTAGCGAAGGCATTGGGCTGAGGGTCGGGCGACACGTACAGACGAGGCATCGGGATGTCGGCCCGCTGGGCCAGGTCGGCCACGATGGCGTGATACCGGGGCATCTGCTGGGGCGACACCTCGACGGCCCGCGCCGATCGGATGGCCAGCTTGTCGCTGAACCAGTACGAGCCGCCCACGAATACCAGACCGATGATCAGACCGATACTGGCGCCACCGCGCCCGCCGAAAGCCCCGCCGACCACGATGAGCAATCCGCCGATTCCGGCCAGCAGGATCGCGGTCTTGAGATTGTTCTTCATCGGATGCTCCTGGGAGCTGGACTGACGGAGCCGGTGAACATCACCGGACATACTCGATTCCAAGCTACCGGTGAGCCCCTAAAGCGTCGTTAAGTCGGCAACCGCTGGTCTGATCAGTCGTCGCCGGGGGCCGCGGCAGCTCGGGCGCGGATCTCATCGACCACCCCGGGATCGGCCAGGGTGGTTGTGTCACCCAGTTCTCGACCCTCGGCCACGTCGCGCAGCAGCCGCCTCATGATCTTGCCGGATCGGGTCTTGGGCAGATCGTCGGTGAAAATGATCAGCTTCGGCTTGCTGATGGGGCCGATCTTGGTGCCGACGTGGGCCCGCAGTTCCTGACCCACCTCGTCTGAGGCCGTGACGTCGCCTCGTAACGTCACAAACGCCACGATCGCCTGGCCGGTGGTGTCGTCGCGGGCTCCGACCACCGCCGCTTCGGCCACCTTGGGGTTGTCGACCAGGGCCGACTCGACCTCGGCGGTGGAGATCCGGTGGCCCGACACGTTCATGACGTCGTCAACTCGGCCCAGTACCCACAAGTAGCCGTCGTCGTCGAGCTTGGCACCGTCACCGGCGAAGTATCGGCCCGGGAACCGGCTCCAGTAGGCGTCCCGGAACCGGTCCGGATCTCCCCAGATGCCTCGCAACATCGAGGGCCAAGGCTCGGTGATGGTGAGATATCCCCCGCCACGGGCCACCTGGGCTCCGGAATCGTCGACCAGTTCAATGGAGATGCCGGGAATCGGGAAGGTGGCCGACCCCGGCTTGGTGGTGGTCAACCCCGGTAGGGGCGACACCATGATGGTCCCGGTTTCGGTCTGCCACCACGTGTCGACGATGGGGCAGCGCTCACCACCGATGTTGTGGTGGTACCACATCCAGGCCTCGGGATTGATCGGTTCTCCCACCGACCCGAGCAGCCGTAGCGATGACAGGTCGTGGCCCTCCAACTCCTCGGTCCCCCACTTCATGAAGGTCCGGATGGCGGTTGGTGCGGTGTACAGGATGGTCACGCCGTAACGCTCGACCAACTCCCAGAACCGGTCACGGCCCGGGGTGTCGGGCGTTCCCTCGTACAGGACCGAAGTAGCTCCATTGGCGAGCGGCCCATACACCACGTAGGTGTGCCCGGTGACCCAGCCGATGTCGGCGGTGCACCAGTAGACGTCGGACTCGGGGTGCAGGTCGAACACGTAGCGGTGGGTGTAAGCGCTCTGGACCAGGTAGCCACCGGTGGTGTGCATGATCCCCTTGGGCTTGCCAGTGGTGCCCGACGTGTACAGGAGGTACAGCAGATCCTCGCTGTCCATCGGCTCGGGCTCACAGTGGGGCTCGGCGCCAGACATCAGGTCGTGGTACCAAAGGTCGCGACCGGCGGTCATGGCGACGGCCACGTCGGCCCCCGAAGCCGCCAGCCGATCGACCACCACCACGTGTTCGATCGATGGGGTGGCGGCCAGAGCCACGTCGGCGGTGGGCTTGAGCAGGCCGGGCTGACCTCGGCGCCAACCACCATCGGCAGTGACCAGCACCTTGCACTGAGCGTCGTTGATGCGGTCGGCCAGGGAGTCGGCCGAGAACCCGCCGAAGACCACCGAATGGGGGGCACCGATGCGGGCACAGGCCAGAAGCGCTACCGGCAGTTCTGGGATCATCGGCAGGTAGATGGCGACCCGGTCCCCTCGAGCCACTCCCAGTCCCTTGAGCACATTGGCGAACCGCTCGACCTCGGCCAGGAGTTGGGCGTAGGTGATGGTGCGGGTGTCACCGGGCTCACCCTCCCAGTGGTAGGCCACCCGGTCTCCGTTGCCCGCGGCCACATGACGGTCGAGACAGTTCTCGGCGACGTTGAGCTGACCGCCATCGAACCACCGGGCGAAGGGCAGCTCCCACCGGAGAACTTGATCCCAGGGGCGACGCCAGGTCACCAGCTCGCTGGCCTGTCCGGCCCAGAACGCCAGACGATCGGCGGCCGCCTCGTCGTGGAGGTCCGAGCTCGACACCAACGCCGTGGCCGAGAATCCGGGTGGGGGTGCGAAGGTCCGGGTCTCCATGAGGAGATCCTCGATGGCAGCATCGGTCGCTCCGGCGGCATCGGTCATGGCGGTGGCTCCGTTCCCCTGGTCCACGGTGACAACGGACTCACCCTACCCATGCATTGCCGACCGAGGAACGGGGTCGTGCGCTATCGCTACGGAAGCGGGAACTCCCAGTCCACCACCGTGAAACCTCCCAGTCCTTCAGAAGCGGTGAGGGCATCGGCTTCGCTACGTCGGCTCCCGGCCTCGAGCACTTCTCGTCCGCCACAAATACCCGATTCAGCCCAGAGCGCATCACCCTCGGCCACCAGATCGGCAATGCCGTGATGGGTCAGAAACTGAGCCTGGGTCCATACCCGGACGGGGTCAGCCACCAGTGCGAGCTGATCGATGGCGACCTCGGTGGTGATGTCACACGATCCCGGGATCTCCAGCGGATGACCGGCCCGGCCCTGTTCGGAGTAGGTGCGAACCCACTCGGTCCACGGCCGCCGGGCCAGCTCGGCGCTGGTGGCCATGTAGTCGAACACCACCACCCGACCGCCCCGTACCGTCGCCAACTGCAAGGCATCCCCCAGCCAGGCCGCGGCCTCGTGATGGACCGGAAGACGGGCGCCCATCGGTGCGTCGTCACCCGCCCGTTGATCGCACCACGCCTGGCGGCTGGCTGGCAGCGTTCCGTTGGGGCTGGGCACCTCCACCAGAACCAGGGACCCGTCCTGGATCTGTTCAACGCCCACACCGACCTCCACCCACCCGGCCGGGGTCTTCTCGACCAGCGCAAACGGCAGATTGTCGAGCAGTTCGTTGGCCAACACCACCACCGGCCCGGGCGGCAGGTCAGCGGGTCGGGGGAACTCGGCCAGGGTGGTGACACCCTCAGGATGAGTGGTCCACTGAACTTCGGCCACCTCAACGAGGAAGTGATGCAGTGCCCCCGCACATTGAGGGGCCGCTGCACGCATGGCCCGCGCCAGGGTGCCCGGGCCTGCTCCGACCTCTACCAACACCATCGAGGTGGGTCGCCCCATCTTGACCCACCATCGGTCGAGGGCCCCCGCCATCACCCGACCGAACAACGGGCCGACCTCAGGGCTGGTGATGAAGTCCCGACGACGCCCGGCTCCGCCACCGCGCTGGTAGAACCCCAGGCCCGGTTGGTAGAGACTGGCAGCGACGTAGGTGTCGAACCCGATCGGCCCGGACCGGGCGATGTGTTCGGCGAGCAGAGTCGCCAGGGGCCCGGGGGGATCCCCGCTCCCCTGGGTGGACACCGCTAGTCGCCCAGCGAGAGGGCGAAGGTGGCGTGATCAGCCAGGTCAGCAGCGAGGTTGGGCAGTAGGCCCACCACCAGCGTGGCAGCCAGCGTGATTCCCACCGCGGCGGCCAGAGCCACCGGGATCTTGACCGGGGTCGTGTCACCATCGGGCACGTCGTCCATGAACATCGTGCGCATGATCCCCAGGTAGTACCCGAGGCTGATGACCGAGTTGACCGCCATGGCCACACCGGCCGCGTACCCGAGAGCGTGGTGGGGGCTCACCACGGCGGTGAACAACTGGAACTTGGCAAACCAACCCACGGCCGGCGGAATTCCACCAAGGGCGAACAGGAAGACTGCCATGGACACGGCGAGCCCGGGGGCGTAGGTGAACAGGCCGCCCCAACTGGCCAACTCACCCGAACGGGTCCGCCGGCTGACGGTGATGATCACCGCGAACGCCCCTAGGTTCACCACCGTGTAGATGAGCAGGTAGAGCACCACCGACGACAGGACTTGAGCCGACGTGGACGGATCACCGGCCCCTACCACCGCCAGCGGGGTCAGGATGAAGCCAGCCTGCGCTACTGACGAGTAGGCGAAAAGCCGCACGATGTTGGTCTGACGAAGGGCGATCACGTTGCCCACCGTCATGGTCAACACCGCCAACACGAACATGAACGGCCGAAGCACATCGCTGCGTCCGAAGAAGCCGATGAACACCAACTGGAGGATGGCCACGAAACCGGCGCTCTTGGATGCCACCGACAGGAAGGCGGTGACTGGAGTGGGGGCGCCCTCATAGGTGTCTGGTGCCCAGTTCTGGAACGGGACCGCCGACACCTTGAATGCGAAGCCGACCAGGGTGAACAAGATGCCGACCACCGCCACCGGCTCGTTGCCGAAGGTACCGCCGATGTGGGCCCCGATCTCGGACACCAGCGTGGTCCCGGTTCCGCCGAAGATGAGCGACATGCCGTAGAGCATCACGCCAGTGGCGAACACGCCTATCAGGTAGTACTTCATGCCCGCTTCGATGCCGGTCTGGGTGCGCTTACGCCAGGCGGCCAGCAGGTAGGTGGGAATCGAGAGCATCTCGAAGGCCACAAAGATGGTGATCAGGTCCCGAGAGGACGACATGACCATCATGCCGAACACCGCGGTGAGCAGCAGTTGGTAGTACTCACCCTCGGGGTAATCGCCCTCGGCGATCTGATTGGTGGAGATGAGCACGGTCACGTAGCCGGCCAACAGGAACAGACCCTTGAGAACCAAGGCGAAGTCGTCGACGACATAACCGCCACCGAACATCACCCCGGCGTCGAGCTCGCGCATGTGCAGGGTGAACAACGGCACCATGGCGGCCAGCATCCCGACACCAGCCAGCGATGATGCCGTCCAACGGCTCTCCTCGTCGGTGAAGACATCGACCAGCAGGCACACCACGAAGGTGGCCACCAGCACCAGCTCGGGTGCTAGGGCGTGCCAGTCGATCTCTGGCCGGACGAAGGAGGTCGCGGCGGCGAGGAGTACCGATGACATGGCTCAGCTCCCGCCCAAGGCGGTCAGGCTGTGCACCACCGCGGAGTCGGTGACCTTGAAGATCAGGTTGGGGTACACACCGAGGACCACGATGAACACGATCATCGGCGCCCATGCGATGTAGTCGGTGAGGTGCATGTCGTGGATGTGAGCCTTCTCGAACTCTTCGGTGGGAGTTCCGAAGGCCACCCTCTGGAGCAGCCAGAGCAGGTATCCGGCGGCAAACACGGTGCCGATGGCGGCTACCACCATGTAGAAGCGGAACAGCGCCTCATCCAGACCGGCGCCGGGGTTGTAGGCCGAGAGGATGGCGGGGAACTCGCCCCAGAATCCGGCCAGGCCGGGCAGGCCCAGAGACGCCATGGACGAGAAGCCCAGCAGCCAGCCCATACGGGGGGCTTGGAGAAGGAGACCGCCGAGACGCTTGATCTCGAGGGTGTGGTAGCGGTCCTTCACAGAGCCGGCGATGAAGAACAACATGCCGGTGATCAGACCGTGGGCCACCATGCCGAAGATGGCGGCGTTGATGCCGAAGGGGGTGAGGGTGGCGATACCGAGCATCACGTAGCCCATGTGGGCCACCGACGAGAAGGCGATCAGTCGCTTCATGTCGGTCTGAGCCAGACAGCCGAGGGCGCCGTAGATGATGCCGATGACCGCCAGACCACCGATGATCGGGGCCCACCACTTGGCGCCTTCGGGCAGGATCGGGATGGCGATCCGCACGAAGCCGTAGGTGCCGAGCTTCAGGAGCACTGCCGCCAGGATCACCGAGCCCTGAGTGGGGGCCTGGGTGTGGGCATCGGGCAGCCAGGTGTGGAACGGGAACATCGGGACCTTGATACCGAAGCCCATGAAGAACCCACCGAAGATCAAGATGGCGGTGTTCTTGGCCAGCCCGGCCCCGCCCCACTCAGTGAGGGCCACCATGGAGAAGGTGTGGCGGCTCACCCCGTCGATGACAACTTCGGGCGACAGGAAGTAGGTGGCCAGGATGGCCACGATCATCAGCGCCGAGCCGAAAGCGGTGTAGAGGAAGAACTTCAGCGAGGCGTACTTGCGGTTCTCGCCGCCGTACACGCCGATCATGAAGTACATCGGCAGCAGCACGAACTCGAAGAACACGAAGAACAGGAGCAGGTCCTGGGCCACGAAGCTGCCGACCATGCCGGTCTCGAGGATCAGGATCAGCAGGAGGAACGCCTTGGGATTGTGGGGCTCAGGGAAGTGGTCCCACGAGTAGACGATCACCAGTGGCACCACGAACACCGTCAGGGCGATGAGCGGCAGTGATATGCCGTCGATACCCACGATGTAGCGGCTGTTGATGACCTCGATCCATGTCTTGTCCTGGAAGAACTGCAACGTGGCGCCGTGGTCGTAGTCGAAGTTCACCAACAGGGCGACTCCGACAGCGAACACCACCAGGCTGGTAGTCAATGCCACCACCTTGTGCAGGGTCTCCTCCGACTTCGGGATGGCCAGCATCACCGCCGCTCCCACCAGGGGTAGGAACACGACGGCGGTGGCACCCCAGCCGTTGAGCAGGTCCTTCACGGTTACGACTCCTCGTCCTCAGCTTGCGATCACGAAGATGGCGGCCAGGAGAGCCGCACCAACGAACAGATAGGCGCCATAGGCTTGGACCTTGCCGGTCTGAGCCTTGCGCAGGATCTCACCGGCACCGTCGGCACCGGCTCCCGACGCGTTGACCGCCCCGTCGACCACTCCCTGGTCGATGTAGCGGTACACCGCTTCGCCACTCCGTCGAGCGGTGGTACCGACGGCGTTGACCACGCCGTCAAGCACGTTCTGGTTGACCCAGTTGGCCGCTTTGGCGATGGGGCCCTTGAACGAGCCGGCGATCCAATCCACGTAGAGAATGTCCAGCCCGTACTTGTTCTCGAGAATCTTGTATCCAGCCCGAGCGAAACGGTTGCGCTCGGTGATCCCGTGGGGGCCCATGCCCTTCCAGTACCAGAGGTAGGCACCGCCGGCCCCGACGATGATGGCCACCAATGACACCATCGCGATCCACGGCACGAACTCGGGGTGATGGAATCCATTGGCGGCTGTCGGGAAGTAGGTGTCGGTGGGCTCCACGAAGTGCTCGAAGCGCAACGCCAGGTTCTCGGGTACCGAGATGCCGAACACCTTGGCGGGGAGGTTGGTCCAGCCCGAGGTAATGGCCAGGAAGGCCAGGATCATCAGGGGAAGAACGATGCGGGGGCCGTTCTCGTGCAGGTGATGCTCGGCCGACTTACCGCGGGGTTCGCCGAAGAACACGTACCAGATGAGGCGGGTCATGTAGGCGCAGGTGCAGGCGGCAGCCAGCAGGCCCATGACCAGCGCGAAGGTGTAGCCGTCTCCGTTGCCGCCCAGCATGGAGGCACCGGCCAGGACCTCGTCCTTGGACCAGAAGCCCGAGGTCACGATCGGGACACCCATGAGGGCGGCGGTGCCGATCAGGAAGGTGACATAGGTGCGGGGCATGGTCTTGCGCATGCCGCCCATGTCCTTCTTGAAGTCGAAGGAGTGGATGTGGTGGGCGAGCGAACCCGAGCCCAGGAACAGGCAGGCCTTGAAGAAGGCGTGGGTGAAGAGGTGGAAGATGGCGGCTGTCCAAGCGCCGACGCCCAGAGCCATGACCATGTAGCCGAGCTGGCTGACCGTCGAGTAGGCCAGGACCTTCTTGATGTCGCTCTGAACAAAGGCCAACAGGGCGCCGAACAGCAGCGTGACCGAGCCCACCACCGCTAGGGCGTTGATGTTGCCGGTACCGATGGACAAGCCGTTGAAGAAGACTCCGTAGAGCCGGGCGACCATGTAGATGCCGGCCACCACCATGGTGGCAGCGTGGATCAGGGCCGACACCGGCGTGGGGCCGGCCATGGCGTCGGGCAGCCAGGTGTGGAGGATGAACTGACCCGACTTGCTCATCACGGCGGTGATCAGCGACAACGACGCCATCAGCAGAAGGAAGTGGCGGATCTCACCGTGGTTGGCCATGGTGTTGATGTCCACCACGCTGAAGGTGCCACCGGCGGCGAAAAACAGGATGATCATTCCGCACAGCAGGCCGATGTCGCCGACGCGGTTGACCAGGAAGGCCTTCAGGGCGGCGTCGGAGTTGGGCTTCTCTTCCCACCAGTGCCCGATCAGCCCAAACGAGCAGAGACCGACCAGCTCCCAGCCCACGATCATCTGAAGGGTGCTGGAGGACAGCACGTAGAAGAGCATCGAAGCCGTGAACAGGCTGAGGAAGGCGAAGTAGTGCGTGTAACGACGGTCGCCGGCCACGTAGTCGGTGGAGAAGACGTGAACCAGCAGCGAGATGAGGGTGACCACCACCAGCATCACCGTTGACAGGCCGTCGATCATGGTGCCGACCTGGAAGTTGATCCCGTTGCTCTGGAACCACTTCATCTCCCGGACCACCGGCGGGGTCGAGTGATGTTCTTCTCCGGCCTCCTCGGCCGCGGCGGAAGCCACTGGGAGCCGGTCGTCAGCGGTGGCCGCTGCCCCGTGCTCCTCCGCGGTGGCCGGGGCGTCCTCGGTGCCGGGCTCGGTCTCGGTGGCGTGATCACCTTCGGCAGCTGGCTCGGTGCCGTGCTCGGTCACCACTTCCTGAGTGTCGGTGCCGTGCTCGCTGGCCGGCGGGTGGTTGACCCGACCGATCCAGCCGGTCGCCACCGCCAGCGCCAGGACGAAACAGATCGAGACCGAAGCGATTCCGATCTCGGAGCCACCACGGGGAAGCTTCTTGCCGAACGCCAGGATCAGTACGAAGGCGACGGCCGGGATGGCGGGGATCAACCAGGCGTGGGTCAGCATGGCCCGTCAGCCCTTCATCAGGTCGACTTCATCGATGTCGACGGTACGGAAGTTACGGAAGATCGCCAGCACGATGGCGAGCCCCACGCCCACCTCGGCGGCAGCCACCGCAATCACGAACAGGGCGAAGACCTGGCCGGCGACGGCGCCGGTCATGGCGCTGAAGGCCACCAGGTTGAGGTTGACCGAGTTGAGGATCAACTCGATCGACATGAGCACCAGTACGCCATTGCGTCGGGAGATGACCCCGTAGACGCCGGTGCAGAACAGGATGGCAGCGAGGATCAGGAACTGATTGAGCAGCATCGGTCAGTCCCTCCTGGCAACCACGATGGCGCCGATCAGCGCGGCCAACAGGAGAACCGACACCACCTCGAAGGGCACCAGATAGACGCTGAACAGGGCATCGGAGATGGCCCTGGTGTCGGTGGGCATGAGGTCGGCGGGCAGCTTGTCTCGACCGAAGCCGTCGATCAGCACATAGACCAGAAGGGCCAGCATCAACAGTGCGGTGCCCGATGCCACCAGCCAGTTGTCTC
>CAUJFC010000064.1 GCA_963169755.1 Actinomycetota bacterium
CGTCGGGCTCGACGCCCGGCGGGCACGGTGCACCGGTGCGGTTGAGCCACACCCCCCGGCACCCGGCGGCCTGCGCGGCGGCCACGGCCTCGATGGGCCGCTCACCCACGTAGACCAGTTCACCGGGGTGGCAACCAGCGGCGACGGCAGCCATGGCGAAGATGCGCGGGTCGGAGAGGTCGCTGCCGATGACGTCGACGCCGAGGCGGAACTGGAACCGGCCGCCGAGCCCGGTGGGACCGGAGAACTGGTCGGGATCGCCGTCGGTGACCAGACCGACCACCACTGCAGGAACCAGGGCGTCGATGACGTCGGCCAGCCCGCGCGGGTCCGGGCTCTGCGCTAGGTCGGCGTCGATGGTCACACAGCGAACCGGCACGACCGGCACCGTACGGGACCGGACCGCACCGGAACCCCTTTCGACGCCGCATGCAGCCCGGAAGCGTGGGATCGCCGTGGACTGCGGCCACTCGGAGCAGGAGCTCCCATCAGGCCACCCAGCCGGGAGACCTCGATCACGCGGTCTCCCGGCTGGAGGCCGAGATCGGCCGGCGCTCCGCCGAGCACCGGGCCGAGACCATCGAGAGACGGCCGGGGCACCATCACCCCCGGCCGGCGCGCGTTCCACCATGACAGTACGAGCGCCTGTCGCTGTGCGTCGTCCTCGGCCCTGTAGGTGCGGTCGGTTCGACCGACCCGGACCGGCCGATCAGGCCGGCGACAGGGCGCGGACGAAGGTGTCGACGGTGTCGGCGGTGATGGCGGCCTCTTCCCGGAACATGTCGATGGTCTCCTGGACCTCGGGCTCCGCCCCCTCTTGGGCCATGAAGTCGTCGTCGTTCACAAACAAGCCCTCGGCGCGCACGTCAACGGAAAGGTCCAGGTCGGGTCCGGTGAGGTGCAGGCAGTGGACCCGCCACTCCAGGCTAGAGCCGGTGGAGGCCATGTAGGACGACCGTTCGGCCATCTCGACCCGCGCCTGCACCTGGCTGCGGGGCCAGGCCCCGAGCTCATCCTTCAGCTTGAGGCCGGTGCGGCCGCCCAGCGCGTAGAGCCGGACGTGGGTGGGGGTGAGCACCAGGTAGTTGTTGATGCCGAGGCGCGACGCCAGGTGCTTGCGGCCGAACACCTTCTTGCGCCGGGCCGAGGGATGGACGAGCAGGACAATCTCCACCGGTTCGGGGCAGCGCCCGTCGAGGTCGGTGCGGGCCTTCTCGGTGTACATCGAGTCGGTCATCGGTTGCTCCTGAGGTTCGGTCGGTCAGCGGGTTCGGTGAGGTTGGACCAGCACGCCACCAGGCGGGCCCGGTAGTCCCAGTCCCGGCGCGGGAAGGTGCCGTTGCGCAGGGCGGCCATCAGGGCCGCCGGGTTCCCGCCCGCTTGGTCCACGGGGTCATTTTGCGCCCTCTTCGGCCGTGATGGCCACCGTTTCTGGCACACTTCGCGTGCCATGGCCGGGGATTCCACTGCGCTCAGCGAGATCGACCGTGAGATCCTCCGGGTGCTGCGCGAGCACGGTCGGATCTCCTGGCAGGAGCTGGGGCCGCGTGTGGGCCTGTCACCGAACGCCGCGGCCGAGCGCGTGCGGCGGCTGGAGGCCCGCAGGGTGATCACCGGGTACCGGGCCACAGTGGACCCGGTGGCGTTGGGCCACAACATGGAGGCGCTGGTGTTCGTGAAGATGATGCCAGGCTCGGAGCGGGAGCCGTTCGAGACCTTCACCGCCGCCGACGACCTGGTGAACGACTGCGTGCACCTCACCGGCCCACACGACTACGTGCTCACCGTGCACTGCGCCCACGCCGGCGAGCTGGACGACCTGCTCATGGGCATGAAGCGTGAGCTGCACGTGGCCGAAACCGAGACCCGCATCATCCTGCGCCGCATCCACTGAACGGCAGCCGGATGACGCCGCTCTTCACCGGGTGACGCGGACGGGCGTGCCCGCCGGAGGTCGGTCGCTGCGCCAGTCGATCTAGCGTGGAGGCTCTGGGGAGGCAGCGACCACGGTGTTGACAGAGGAGACCATCAGAACCAGGCCAAGGTGGTGGGCGGCAGTCGCGGTTGTCGTGGCCTTGGGCTTGGTCGCCACCATGTGTGGCCTCGCCCAGAAGGAAGATCCCCTGGTCCGCCAGGCACCGGACACCAGCTGGTACGACCCGCTGTGGAGAGGTGTCGACACGCTTGCTGAGGTCTGTGAGGTCGGAGCGTGCGTGGCCGATCTGGTGGCGTTACCAGCCCGGCGTCCACTCGTAACGGCGGTAGACCTGCCGATGGCCGAGACCCAGGGCGCGTTGTCGGTGGAGCGGGTGTGGACGGGCCAACGGGGCGGGCTGTTCGGTCCCGGCTGGGAGTCGGTGTGGGACATCGCGGTGGTGAGCGGGCGGCTCGTCGGGCCGCTCCCCGCGCTTCCCCTAGAGGCACCGGCACCCGGAAGAACAGTGCATCTGGCGGACGGCTCCACGCTTCGACTGGGCGACAACGGGAAGATAGAGGAGCTCTGCCCCGATGGTGCCCGCTGCGTCTCGGCGATCCGCACCGCGGACTCGATCGTGCTCACCGGCGAACGTGCGACTCACTCCGCTTCCAGCGTGACATTGAAACTGACCGCGGGCCGGGTGACCGAGGCGTCTGCTGGTAGTCGCACGGCGACCTACTCCTACACCGGCGGCAGGCTCTCTGACCTCACTACCGAGTCTGGCTCCACCAGCTATTCCTACGAGGGCAAACGGCTCACTCGGGTAGCAACCGGCGACACAGAACGCACCTACAGCTACGACGCTGGCCGAGTGACCTCCACGGTCGACAGTGACGGCGGCAAGTGGCTGATCCGTGAATCCGATGGCCGGATCGAGGTGGTCACACCCGAGGGACCGACCCGGACCTATCGCTTCGACAATGGCTTGCTCCTCGAGGTGGAAGACAGCGAACAGGGCGTACTGCTACGCCGGGACGTGTCAGGTGGCCGGCTGGTTTCTGACGTCAGGCCTCTCGATGGCGTCTCGACCGCCTTCCTCGACGATGGATCGATCCGAGTCACCGAGCAACAAGCTGACGCTCCCCCGCGGGTCGCTGTCATGGCCATGGACAATGCCGGTCGGGTCACCCGCGTCCAAGGCATTGATGGCCTCACCGAGATCTCCTACGACGGCACGTCTAAGCGTCCAGCCACCGTCGAGCGCAATGGCGCGGTCACCACACTCGGCTATGACGACAACGGTCTGTTGGTGCGAAGCGAGGACGCCGACGGCTACACCGTCGAGGTGACCCGGAATCCGGCCGGGCTTCCTGTACGAGTGTCCGACGGACTGTTGGATCAGCGCTTCACCTACGACGAGGCCGGTCGCCCCGTCACCGAAGGACACGGTGCCCGTCAGGCCAAGGCCCGCTACGACCAGGACGGACGTCCGCTAGAGATAACTGATCGGGCCGGCCACCAACTGCAACCGGCCTACGACAGCACCGGCCGACTCACCGGGATCGGCGGCGGGGCGGGATCGGGCACTGCGGCCGATGATCTCGCAGTCTTGGCTAACGGCCTGGGTGCGGTGCTCGGAGGTGATGAGCCAGGAGTAGGTGAGCTGACGGTCCAGGCCATCGTCGGCGGTAAGGGTGAGCCGCAGACCTACACCTACACCAACGGCGACCAGGCTCAGTTCGACTCGTGGGGCCGGTTGCTGTCGGTGACGGTGGACGGCAGAACTACCAGCCGCACCTACGATCAGGCCGGTCGCCTCACCACCCTCACGGTGCCCGGCAACCAGACCTACCGGCTCAGCTACTCGCCCGCCGGTCGAGTGGCCACAGTGTCCGACGGAACTGTGGAGGCCACGCTCACCTGGCATGGTGACCTGCTGACCAGAGCCGAGACCTCCGCTGGCAGCACCTACACGTACAACTACGACACCGAGGGCCGGCTGACCACCGCCACCGTGGGTGACCTGGCGTGGAGCTACCGGTACGACCCGACTGGCCTGGTGACTCTGGTGGCGCGCCCCACCGGCTCCACCTACTACCAGTGGGACGACCTCGGCCGTCCGGTTCGGATGGTCGAAACGGGCGTGGACGAGCGTTACGCGTGGTACGGCAGCGGCGCCGACCTGAAGATGGTCACCCGCAACGGCGAGCCGGCAGTGACGATCGATCGGAACCAAGCCGGTCAGGTGGTGGGAGTTCAGGGTGCCGGGTCAAACGAGCGCTCGACGTTCACCTACGCCGCCGACGGAACCCTCACGGCCTTCAGCCTGCCTGGTGGGTTCGAGGCCACGATCGACTACCTAACACCCGACGAGAACAACGTCCGAAGAGTCGCTTCACTGACCTACGGCGGACGTACCGAGCGATGGGGTTGGGTTGGTGACGAGGTCGGCGCCGTGTTCATCGGCGATGACATCGTTCCTCACCAGCTGACCTGGTCGGCACCCGGCCTTCTGGGCCAGGTCACCCGCGGCAACGAGACTCTGATGAGCATGAAGGTCGGCGAGACCGGCCGAGTGGAGGAGATCCGCAAGGGCGACGACACCGAACCGGTGGCTGCCCTCGGCTGGTCGGCCGCCGGGTTGGCCGAGGCATCGTTCGACGGTGTGAACGTGGCCATCACCTACGACGCCGAGCATCGCCCCCGGGTGGTGGCCAGCGACGATGATCGGGCCGAGTGGGCCTGGGCCGATGGCGCTCTGGCCCGCACCGAGGTGGGTACCGACGTCATCTCGTTCGGCCTGGCCGATGGCCACCTGAGTACCTCTACCCACACCCATGGCGATGATGAGCCCACGACCGTCACGTGGGACGCCACCGGGACCCGCCCGGAGCGCGTGACCTCGGCCGAGGGACCCGTGGACTTCGTCTACGGCGAGGGTGCCGTGCTCACCCAGGTTCGCTACGGCAACGACAACACCGTTCGGACGGTCCGTCACGAGAACGGCGAAGCGAAGGCCGACGACGCGGCCGGAGCGCTGCTCGATGACCTCTTCGACGAGCAGGGCCACTTCTCGATCGCTGGCGGGCGAACACTGGACACCCCGTTTGCTCCCTGGTTCGACCATCTCCCGAGCGAACTGGGGGTGTCGCTACCCGATGTGGTCACCGGCACCGAGGTGGTGTCCACCGCCGTTGACCATGCCCTGCCGGACCCGCCGATGCCGCTGATCCCCAGCGATGACGTTGCCGGCGACACCGCCCGCCAGGTTCTGGGGCTAGCCGCCACTGCCAGCCTTCCGGTGGGACCGGACCGTCTGGTCGACGTCGAGTTGGGGGCCGGCGGATCGAGCCTGGACATGTTGGCCAGCAACTCAGCCACCATGGCGGTGGCGGGCAGTACCCTCGACCACCTGGGCCCCGGAGATGGTTGGCTCGAGCGCTACACCCGTTGGGGTGGCGACCTGATCGGCTGGATCGGGCGCGCCGGAAGCGCGGCCTGGGCCTTCCTCACCGACACCACGGTGGGTCGGGCGGTGCTGTCAGCCATGTTCATGGCAGCGTCGTTCGTGTCCGGGATCGCCTGTGGCGTCGCAACGGTGTGCGCCGGCGGGGTGGCCGTCTCGTTGTTCGTGCTCGAGGCGCTCGCCGCGAGCCAGGGCGAGAGCGTGTTGTCTTCGCTGGTGGCCGCCGCGGTCGCGCCCCTCGACGACCTCCGCCGAGCCAGCTCCGGTGAGCCTTTGGCCATCTTGTCGACCCTGGCTCTGGTGGCGTCTCTGGCCGGCACCTTCGGCGCCGCCTCGATCGTACGGATGATCCCCGCCCAGGCTCTGGCACCGGTGTGCAACCTCAAGCGCATGGTCTGCGTCTCGGTCAGTCGGTTCGGTGACGCCGCCGAGCACGTGGTCGACGCCCAGCGCAACGGGGCCGCCCGACTGCTCAAGGTCGACCGGCCCGGCGCCCAGGCACGGCGCAACTCGGCGTTGCGCGACATCGATGCCCGGACCGGGTTCGACCGAGACGAGTACCCGTTCGCGGTGTCGAGCCGGCGAGACGGCCTGTCGATACGCCACATCGACCCCACCAGCAACCGAGCCCTCGGCTCTTATCTGGGTCACCAGCTCAACCCACTGCCCGACGGCGCACGCTTCTTCGTCATGCCGATCGCCTGACCCACCCTTGACCCGCTCGACACCCTCGAGTCAGTCGCCGACCGAGGGGCCGTTGCGGGCTCGGTTGTGGGGGCCGCATAGGCGTTGCAGGTTGGCGAGAACGGTGGGGCCGCCGGTGGCGTAGGGCTGGATGTGGTCGTACTGGAGGAACGTGCGGGCGCTACAGCCGGGGTGGGCGCACTGGTGCTGGGTCTGGTCGATCACCCGTCGTTGACGCCGGGTGGGAGTTCGGCGCCGGGGACTGGCGTCGATCGGCTGGCGTTGAGCGTCGACCAGCAACAGAGACACGAACGCCTCGGGCAACAACCCGGCCACCACGTGATCGCTGACCGGAGTGCCATCGGCCAGGGTGGTGCCGTCGCCGCGAACGTGGAACACCACCTCGGCATCGACCTGGGAACCACCGTGGGTCAGGAGATGCAAGAGCGCATCGGCACGTTGTTGACCCAGCGACGCGCCCGCGGGCGCGCCGGCCCGGGTGACCTCGGCATCGATGACCGCACACATCGCACCAGCCACAGCAGGTGGCACCCGCACAGTGATTGTGACCATTCCGTCTCCGCCGGTACGCCACGACACACACCTCTCATGGTGTTGACGCCGAGCGACGTCATCGGGATCCTCGTGACGCTGCGACCACGCTGCTATGGCAGCCCCCAACCGACCGGCGGGATTGGCCAGCGCCAACGCCAACAGGGCATCGACGTTCGAGGTCGAGAGGTGGGGCACCAGCACCCGGGCCTTGGCATAGGACACATCGCCATCGGCCATGGCCGCGTGAAGCGCTGGATGATCACGCATGGCCCGGGCCACACGAACCTGGGTGCGGGCGGTGGCCACCTCTACATCACAAACATCAGCCAGCCACGCCGCGCACGACAAGGCGCCCCACCGGGCCCACAGACCGCGGGCGTCCAGCTCGCCCACCAGCACCAACAACTCGAACGTGCCCGCCGACAACCGACCGGCCAGATCCACCACCTCCGCCTCCAACCTCTCGGCCGCCAACCCGGCCACCCGATCCGTCGACCACCACGCCGTGGGGTCATCGCTCCCGCTAGCCCAGGTGGTCCTCGAAGTCCCAGTGGCCCGGGTGGTTCGGGTGGTGTCTGTGGTTCGGGTGGTGTCGGTGGTCTTCTCCGCCGTCGTCATGGGGGCGCCTCCTCAGTCGAGCTCCGCTCGACCAGCGTAAGAAGGGGGTCTGACAAGGAAGCCGCAAGGTCATCCGGGCACGATCACCCGATCCGACCCAGAGCGCCCAGCCCATCGAAGTCACAGTTGGCGCGCCCGCGGGCGCGTCAGCCTTCCCCGCAGCGAGCCGCCCCAACCGACTGCGATGAAGACGACGTGCGACGCGACGCCATCGTGCTGTGAGCCGAAGCTGCGCCAAACGACTCAACGACATCCGGAGGATGTGCGCCTGAGGCCGTCCTCCACGATGATCGACTTCGACCTGGCAACACAGCCGCCATGCCGCCCTGGCGCGCTCACCCGATCCGACACATAGCACCCAACTCACCGAGCGAGCATGCGGTCGCGCCAGCCGGATATACCAGCATCACGCCAACAAGGGAGACGGGCCGATGGTCGAGGACGTATTGGAGCAGGTGGTGGACGACTGGCTGCGCCGCCAGGGCTACTTCACCCGTACCAACGTGCGGTTCGGGCCGCGAGTGGGCGATGCCGGCTATGTGCCGAGGGACCACAACCAGCAGTCCGACCTGGACGTGGTGGCCATCCGCCCCGCGATACCGGCCGGGCCCAACCGAGTGCTGGCCATCTCCTGCAAAGCCATGCAGGCGGGCTTCAGCCCCAATCGATGGCTCGCGGCGGCCGAGGCCGACAAAGTCTACAACGGCAAGAACGCCCGCAAGCACCTGCGGGAGCTGTGGGACCCGGTGTGGATGACCTCGCTGCGCTCCGCAGTGCGGGAGCTGACGGGCGCCGACGAGTTCACCTACGTCCTGGCGGTCACTCGTCTGGGCACGGGAGGCAGCGCCGACACCACCGTGTGGAAGGAGCACCCGGTGGTAGGCGCCAACCTCCGCGGCCTTCCGGCCCGGGTCCTCACCTTCGGGGAGATGTGGGAGGACCTGGTGAACGACGTGACCCAGCGCATCGAACCGTCCCACGTCGGCCGCCTCGCCCAACTCCTCAAGGCCATCGAAAAGGACAAGCCGGCGCGCTGAGCAATGCCTCCACGCTCGGACTCGAGCCAGAGCGCATCGCCAAGTCGTTCGAGCTCCCCCCGAGCCGCCAGATCGATCCGGCGCCGCGCCAGCGTCAGGCTTCGCGCATCATCCTGTCGAAGCGCTCCCAGGAGAGCGAGGTTGCATAGCTGTGGTTGCGGGGTGCCCAATCGATGGAACCTCGCGACACGCGCAGCTCGCCCAGCTTCTCGCCGTCGCTGGTCACTTCGATGACGAGATCGGCGGAGTCCACGCTGAGCGGCCTCGACGGGTGAACGGTGATTCGGTGCTCTGCCACCGGGACGTTCTACCCGAACCTGAGACAGCGAGAGGGCGCAGAACCCGAGGAGCGCACGTGGACGGGTACGGCCCACCGTTGCGATCCCTCCGAGATGCCAGCAGAAGATGTTTTATCTTCTTGACAAGATGCTCGCCTCGGCCCTGTGTTGTCCTCAACATCAACCGAAGTTGGAGGTAAGACATGTTCCTGGTCAATCTTCGCCAGTCCTGGCCCGCCGTGAAGGCCGGCACCCGCCCCGCCGCCGAGGTGACCCTCGGCGAGTGGGCGCAGCTCACCGATGAGGCGCTCGCCGAGTACGGCGACGTCATCCCGGGCATCTACGACAACCAAGTGGTTTCGGCGTTCGACATCGAGGGTTGGAGCCGCGACCCCGACAACCGACGGGTGACCTTCACCGACACCGAGTCCGAGCGCTGGGCTCACCTCATCGGTGAAGCCAACCCGAGACCCCGCTGGAAGCAGGGCCAGGCCGGTCCGGTCCAGTACCTCGCTACCGCCGTGGTCGAAGGGCCGGCGTCGTGATCCTGGTCAACCTGTCCAAGTCCTGGGCCGAGGTGGTGGCCGGCAGTCGTGACGCCGCCGACGTCACCCTGGGCGACTGGGCCGGCATCACCGACGATTCGGTGGCCCGCTACGCCGACGCCATCCTGGGAATCCACCGCAACGAGGTGGTCACTGCCTTCGACATCGAGTCCTGGCACCGGGACGACGAGACCGGCCGCATCCGGTTCCACGGCCGGCCGTCCGAGCGGTGGGCCCACTTGATCGGCACCCCGAACCCGGGTCGCGAATGGGTGAAGGGCGCCGCCCGCCCGATCAAGTACCTCGACACGCGTGTGCTCATCGACGGTGACGTGCCCGTGGAGGACTCACCCGACGGCGGCCGGGCCGTGGTGCGTGGCTACACCCTCACCGTCGACGGCCAGGGTCAGGCCACCGTGCTTCCCCCTCCGGGCGGCTCGGTCACCGTGCTCGTCCCCACGACCTGAGCACCCGGCAACCACACCGCCTCACCCCCCAACCACCCGCACCAACGGCCACAGGAGAACCATGGAATCCATTACGACCACCGCCGCAACGCCCGTGGCCCACCCGCTGATCCGGGACACGCTCGTGACAGTGGCCCGGCAGTGGCAGGAGCGCTACGGGGTGGCTCCGGCCATCACGTCCATCATCTCCGAGCTCGATGCCGCGCTGCTCATCGGCATGACCGACGACGAGTACGCGGCCGACTGCTCCACGCGCACCGCCGTGGCCAAGGGCCACGACTTCACCCACCACGGCCTCCGCTACCAGGTGAAGGCCAACCGCCCCAGCGGCAAGAAGGGTTCGCCGGTGACCTTGGTCGCCAAGGCCAAGAACCTCGAGTGGGATCGCCTGATCTGGCTGCTCTACAACACCGACTACACCCTGGCCGAGGCGTGGATGTGGGAGGTCGAGGACTACGAGCGGGAGATCATCCCGCTCAAGTATTCCCGGCCGGTGCACATGCGCACCGGGCATGATCTGCTGGCGACCCCGAGCGGAACAACTCG
>CAUJFC010000065.1 GCA_963169755.1 Actinomycetota bacterium
CCGCCGCGACGTGGATGTGGAGGTCAACGGCAAGCGGTTCTCGGTGGCCATGTGGGTGCCCGAATCCCAGATCGGTACTGCTGGGCCAGCCGCTGGAGCAGGGGCCACCAAGGCCAAGCCTCGCCGCAAGGGCGGTGGGTCAGGTAGCGGCGGCGGGGCCGGCACCGGGGTGATCGTGGCCCCGATGCAGGGCACCATGTTCAAGGTGAACGTGGCAGTGGGTGACACCGTCGAGGCCGGTCAGGTCGTGGCCGTACTCGAAGCCATGAAGATGGAGAACAACGTGGCCACCGATGTGGCCGGCACGGTGGCTGAGGTGAAGGTGGAACCCGGCCAGGCCGTCGGTTCCGGCGACGTGCTCGTGGTCATCACCCCAGCCGCCGCCGACTGAGCCCGACCTGTCTGTGTGAGGTTGTCAGCCGGAGCTGGCAGCCTCCGCTGGACGGACCGGTACGTCAGGCCGGTCCGTCAGGCCTCACCCGCACAGGACGAGAACGCTTCGGTCACTTCGGCCGGCAGCTCAGCGGGGTCCGAGGTGAACTCCTCGTTGATCTCCATGAGGCGGTCGAACTCGACCCCGCTCTCCTTGTCGCTCAGTGCATCGAACGCGCACCGACAGAAGTCCGCGGGGAGGGTCTTGGCCTCGGACTTCTTGGCATCGGCCGTCGCCGTGGCCCGACATCCCTTGAGGAAGGCCGCTTCCAGATCGTCATAGCTCCCGGCCTGCTTCTGACCGGTCCCACAGCCCGACAACAAAAGCGCACCAACGATCAACCCGGCCACGGCGGACGAAAGACGGCGGCGGTCGAGGGATTTGGACGACACTGAATGCTCCTTGGGCGAGCCATCCGACCGCGGTCGCGACCAGACATCGGCTGTCAAACGCTAGCGGTCCGGCTCTCCACGCCCGAAGCCACCGGATCGGCTCGTCGGGCTCCGGACGCGCTGAAGGGGCGGCCCTAGGGCCACCCCTTCAGATCCGACCAGTGCTCCCCCCGGACCACGTGCCGGAATCTCTGGTCTTCACCCACCGGTGAAGGTGCGGTGAGGTGTGTTACCCGAAATGATCGGCTGAATGCCGCGCCAACTCCATAAGTCGTTAGACCCAAAGTTTGAGCAAGGTTCACCAATTGGCCGATCGTTCCGGTTCGACCCCATCTGACGACGAGCGACGGAGTCGCGTCTCTTCGAACGCCACCACTCCCAGATCCACCGGTCGTACCCTTCCGGTGGGGAACCAGCCGTGTGAACGGTAGAACTCTTGGGCCCGCCCGTTGGACCTCAGTACCGACAACTCCTGGGTGGTCAGCCCCACATCGTCCATCCATTGTGACGCCGCACCCAACAGTCTCCCGCCGCCACCCCGGCCCTGGGCAGAGGGGTCCACGTACAGCTCCCACACCTCCCCCACCTCAGCCTCAGCATCGGTGCCGTCCAAGTCGTCGGGGTGGGCAGGACCACAATCGACATACCCGAACACCGTTCCCGGTCGGCCCCACACCAACAGGCGGTGGCGACGTGACGGCGGGACCATGGCCCGACCCACCCAGAAGCTGGCGGGAGGAACCACTTCGCGTTGGTCGAGGAACTGATCGGGAAGGATCCCGTTCCGGTAGCTGGTTCCCATCGCCCGCCACTTGACTGCCGCAATCGCCGCTCCGTCGAGCGCGGTGGCAACCCGGATCGGTTCGTCACGCCCGGGTGCTACGAACGGTGGGGGGAGGGCCACCCCGAATCGTCGCCGGATCAGTTCGGCCCGAGCCTGCTCCACCGGTTCTGCACAGTCGGGCGCAGGGTCGGGCTGGCCCCGGATGAGGCCCACGAGTTCGGCAACCGGGTCGGCGACAACCACGGGAGTCTCAGCCTCAGCCCTGGCCCGTGGCCAGGGTGTAGACCCGTCGCCGCGCCACCATGTAGGCCGCGGCGACCTCGGCCACCGCGTCTCTGCGGCTGAGCCCAGCCGAAACACGCTCGGCTAGGGCCCGACAGATCTCGTCGTCGGTCACCTCGGCGGGTTCGGGTGCTCCCTCCAGTACCAGCACGTACTCACCGCGAGGCGGAACCTCGTTCACGAACTCCACGGCCTCCCCCAAGGTCCCCCTCCAAACCTGCTCGTAGAGCTTGGTCAGCTCACGGGCCAGCACCACCCGACGGTCTGCGCCACAAACCCCGACCAGGTCCTCGAGCGTGCGCTCCAGTCGGTGCGGGGCCTCGTACAGCACTACCGTCCGTCTCTCGGCTCCCAACTCGGCCAGCCGGCTGGTCCTGGCCGACCCCTTGCGCGGCACGAACCCCTCGAACACGAAACGCCCCACCGCCAGTCCGCTGACCACCAGTCCGGCCAGCACCGCCGATGGACCAGGCACCACCTTCACGGTGAACCCCGCGTCGACCACCGCCGCCACCAGGCGTTCTCCGGGGTCGGACACCGCTGGCATTCCGGCATCGGACACCAGCGCGACCGTCTGTCCGGCACCCAGTCGGGCCAAGACGCCGGGCACCACATCAGCCTCGGTGTGGTCATTGACCACCCATAGGGACGGTGCGCTCAAGCCCAGGTGGGCCAGCAGGCGGCCGGTCCGGCGAGTGTCCTCGCAGGCCACCACGTCGGCGGAGCCCAGTGCGGCAGCGGCTCGGGGGCTCAGGTCATCGAGGTTACCGATCGGGGTACCGACCAGCACCAGGCGACCGGCCGATCCGCGCTGACCGTCTCCCTCTCGACCGATATCAGTGGCCATCCGAGCCGGGCCCTCCGGACCCGCCGCCCCGGTCAGGCCGGTCGGGATGCTCGCCTCGGACCTCGAGCCGGTCACCCACGCAGAGTCCCCACCGGGCGAACGATCCGGCCTCGGCCTCGACGATGTGGCGCGCCCGAACCACCGGAACCGTTACGCGGTGGGGCAGAACGCGCATGGTCTTGATGACCACCAGATCGGCGTCGCAGAACGCCACGTCCATCGGGAATCGCATTCCCAGCGAGTGAACAGAGCGGGTGTTCTCGAACAGCAGCGCCCCCTCGAAACTGTCCCGACCCAGAAGCCCGCGACGGCGGGCGGCGGCACCCTCGGCCACCTCGAGGCTGGCCAGCACCTCGTCGTCGCGCAAGAGCCAGGGCACGACGACCTACACGTTGAACCGGAACTCGAGGACGTCGCCGTCAGCGACCACGTACTCCTTGCCCTCGACCCGCAGCTTCCCGGCCTCTCGGGCCTTGCTCCACGAGCCGATCTCGAGCAACTCGTCCCAGTGGATCACTTCGGCCCGGATGAAGCCCCGCTCGAAGTCGGTGTGGATTTTGCCGGCACACTGCGGAGCCTTGGATCCGGCTCGGAAGGTCCAGGCTCGGGTCTCCTTCTCTCCGGTGGTGAAGTAGGTGCGCAGGCCCATCAGTTGGTAGGCGGCGTGGATGAAGCGCTCCAGCCCGCCCTCGCCGAGCCCGAGCGCCTCGAGCATCTCGGTGCGTTCCTCTCCACTGAACTGGGCGGCCTCGGCCTCCAGCTGAACGCACATGCCGATCACCTCGGCCCGGCCGGCCAGTTCGGCCTCGACCGGGGCGATGAGCTCGGGGATGCGGTCCAGATCGTCCTCGCCCACGTTGACCAGAGCCAGAACCGGCTTGTTGGTCAACAGGAACTCCTGTTCCAGCACCGCCCGCTGCTCGTTTGTCAGGTCTGACCGGTAGATGGGAGTTCCCTCGGCCAGTACCGCCTGGGCGGCATCGAGGGCGGCAACCACCTCGACCAGGGTCTTGTCCTGCTTGGCAGCCTTGCGGCGCTTCTCAACCCGGTTCTCAACGGTCTCGAGGTCGGCCAGAGCTAGCTCGATCTCCAAGATTCGCAAACACTCGAGGGGGTCCGAAGGCCCGGGTACGTCATCGTCGACAAAGGCCCGCAGCAGGTAGACCACCGTGTCGACCTCGCGGATGTGGGCCAGGAACTGGTTACCCAACCCTTCGCCGGTGCTGGCTCCCTCGACCAACCCCCCGATGTCCACGAACTGCACGCTGGCGGGCACCAGCTTGCGGGTGTTCGACATGACCGCCAACTGTTCGAGTCGCCGGTCGGGCACCTTGGCCACTCCCACGTTCGGGTCAGTGGTGGCAAAGGCGTAGGGGGCGGCCAGGGCGCCGCCGCCGGCCAGGGCGTTGTACAGCGATGACTTGCCCGAGTTGGGCAGACCCACAAATCCGAATCGTTCCATACCGACTGGAAACCTACCGGCCCCGCCAGTTCGGACCCCCACCTGGGATTCGGGCCTCCTTCCAGGGTGCAGTGACGACCCCAGTCACCGGGACCAGCGGGCGCGACCCTGGGTCTTGGCCCGGTACATGGCGGCATCGGCCTGCTCGAGCAGGGACTCGGGACTCTGTTGACCATCGTCGATGGCCACACCCACACTGGCGTCGAGGTGGGCGTCATCGGGACCGGAGATGGCCGCCAGCAGTTCATCGGCGAACTGAAGGGCGGTCTGGGTGGCTGCCGCGGCCGGCACCACGATTGCCACCGCGAACTCATCGCCGCCGAGTCGGGCGGTGAGAGCACCGCGGGAAACCGAGTTCAATCGACAGGCCAGCTCACGTAGCGCCCGGTCACCGGCGGCGTGGCCGTTGCGATCGTTGATCGACTTGAGCCCGTCGAGGTCCACGAAGAACACGGCAGTGGTCTCATCGGCACGAGCCCTCACATCTCGGACCCACGCCTGGAACTGGTCGCCGAAGCCCAGCCGGTTGAGCAGACCGGTGAGAGCATCGTGGCGGGCGGCGTGCCACATGTCGCGGTGCAGGTTCCGGCGCTCCACTGCGATGGACAGGACCTCGGTCAATTCGGGGGCGGCATGGAAGAACTCGAGGCGGGCGATGATCGTGTGGTCGAACCACACCAGCAGGCAACCATCGCCGCCTGCCCCGTCGCTGACCGGGGCGACTCCGAACCCAGCGAACCCCTGGGTCCGTGCCGCGTTCTGGAGATCGTCGGGCAGTCGGGCCCCATCGACCACGACGACCGGCGATGCATCTCGGGCCAGCTCCCATGGTGTACCGCCGTCTTGATCACGCACGCTGCCCTCGGCATGGGCGATCAGCAGTCCATCCAAACCGGTGATGAACACCTGGCGACTGTCGGGACCGTCCGGAATGACCACGGCCATCCCGGTGTTGGGCCAGCGTCCCAACACCGCTTCGCCCACCAGGGCCACCGTGGTCTCCAATGGCGCCCCCTCGGCAACCGAGCGCAAGGCCCGGTTCACCGCCCGTCGAGCCGAAGCCTCGCGGGCGACCACCGTCACGTAGTCGGCTCCGTCATGGGTGATGATCCCGGTCTTGATCTCGACTTCGCGCACGTTGCCCAGAGTGGTCAGGATCCGGAAAGGGGCCACCGCGGTGCGACCCGGAAACTGCTGGGCGTAGTCGAGACCGTCGATGGCTCGGGCCAGGTCGTCGGGGTGGATGAGACCTAGACCGTTCACCCCCAACAACTCGGCCCGACTGCATTCCATCAGGTGAGCCATGGTCTCGTTGGCCCAGATCACCAGGCCGTCGGGCGCGATCACACAGATGCCGTCAGCGAGACTGGCCGCCAACTCGTGATCGAGGTCCCAGATGGTGGAGCCCGATTCACCCACCGATCCAACCTCCCCGTGGCCGATGTCCACCTGTGTCCATCGGCACATCACGACGGAAGCTGAAGTACAAGATCAGACCTCGAAGGCGCCGTCGAGCACCCTCTCGATGACCCGGGCCACCCCGTCCTCGTCATTGGCGGTGGTCACCAGGTCGGCGGCCGCCAGCAACGCCGGGTGGGCGTTGGCCATCGCCACCCCCATTCCCGCCCAGGTGATCATCTCCAGATCGTTGGGCATGTCTCCGAACGCCACCACCTCGGCAGCACCCAGTCCTCTCTCTTCCAGCAACCTCTCGACCGTGTGGGCCTTGTGAACGCTGGGATGGGACAGCTCCAGGAAGGACTCGTTGGTCGAATGGGTCACCAGGGCCCGCTCCCCCACCAGTTCTTGGACCATGGCCGCCGAGCCCACCGGAGCCGGGTGGGGCAGTCGGACGATGAGCTTGGTGACCGGCTCGTCGAGGAAGGTACGCACGGGCGCCTCGCGCAGCCCCGGAATCAGCGCCCGCAGGTCCACACCGGTCTCGCGGTAGGAGGGGTCGACCCCGAACTCGAATCCCTGCTCCACCCCGAACACGGCTTCGGGAAGGTGTTTCTCGAGGTCGTCGACAATGGACAACGCCACTTCGGGGGCGATGTCGATGCGGTGGACCAGCTCGTGAGCGGCCGGGTCATAGATCGATGCACCATTTGCGCACACCACCAGACCACGGTCGCCCAACTCGTCGACCACGGGAGCGATCCAGCGGGGCGGCCGTCCAGTGGCGATCACCACCACCAGCCCGGCATCTTCGGCTGCCAGCACTGCGTCGCGGGTGCGTGGGGAGACCGACTGGTCCGAGCGCAGGAGAGTGCCGTCCAGGTCGGTGGCGATGGCTCTGAACCGCATCCACCTGACGGTATCGGCAGTCCGAGGTTGACCCACGATCGGTACCCTGCCCCTGTGGGACCGATCGAGGCACTGGACCGAGTGGCGTACCTGATGGACCGTGGCCTGATGAGTTCCTACAAGAGCTCGGCCTTCCGCCGGGCGGCCGACACCCTGCGCTCGCTTCCCGCCGACGAGTTGGAGGACCGGCTGACCCACGGGACTCTCGGAACCTTGCCGGGCGTCGGGGCCAGTACGGCGGCCGTGGCCCAGCAGGCGGCCGCCGGCCAGGTGCCCGACAGAATCCGTGAACTGGAGAACGCCACCCGCATTCCACTTGGTGCTGGAGCCCGGCTCCGTGACCTGCTGCGCGGCGACTGCCACAGCCACTCGACCTGGAGCGATGGTCGGGTCCCGGTGGCCGAGATGGCCAGAGCGGCCGCCGCTTTGGGCCACGAGTACCTGGTGGTCACCGATCACTCACCCCGGCTCACCGTGGCCCACGGACTCAACCCTGACCGGCTCCGCGCCCAGCTCGACGAGATCGAGGCACTCAACGTCGAGCTGGCCCCGTTTCGGATTCTCACCGGGATCGAGGTCGACATATTCGACGATGGCACCCTGGACCAGGAGGAGGACCTGCTGTCCCGGCTGGATCTGGTGGTGGCCTCGGTGCACGCTGATCTGGGCATGGACCGCGCCGCCATGACCCGACGCATGGTCCGGGCGGCCGCCCACCCCCACGTGGACATCCTCGGTCACTGCACCGGGCGCAAGGTCAAGGGCTTCGGGACTGCCATCAAGACGGTGCGACCGCCATCGACCTTCGACGCCGAAATCGTGTTCGCGGCGTGCGCGACCTACGGGACAGCAGTCGAGATCAACTGCCGTCCAGAACGCCAGGACCCCCCGCCGGAACTACTGGATCTGGCCCTGGAGTGGGGCTGTCTGATCAGCATCGACTCCGATGCCCACTCGCCCGGCCACCTCGAGTTCGTGGACTTGGGCTGCGACCGGGCGGTCAGCCACGGGATCAACCCCGAACGCATCCTCAACACCTGGTCGGCCGACGACCTGCGGGCCTGGGCCTCCTCCAAGTAGCGGCCCGACCGGCCCGTAGACGGTTGGCCCCGGGCCCGAACCAGCCTCTAACGTCTAGCCCCTATGTCGAAGAAGACCACCAAGCGCAAGATCAACGCCCGGCGCAAGAAGGCGAACCACGGCACCAAGCCCAACGCTGGCCGCGGCTGACATTCCCCCCTGTCGGGCCCCCTGAGCCCGATCTGCTGACCAGGCGCAGCTGAGGCTGCGCCTGTTTCGCGTCCGCACCGCGGTCGCGATGCTCAACCGAGCGGGAACCTCCACGGTTCCAACCAGAACGATCCGGCCACCAGGGCTGTCGACACCAGCCAGAAGACGACGAGCGGTTGGCTGAGGCCACCAGTGGGAGCCAGCCACTCAGCCAGGGCGTCGAGAGCCAGACCGGTACGGAAGCGCCGGGACCCTTCCCGGGCCGACCAGGCCAACCCAGCCGCCGTGACCATACCAACGGCGCGCAGAGCGGCATCTGACACACCACGACTCACGTCGAGCTGCTCGATCCCATACCAACCGGCAGTCAACACCGCCCCGAGCCCCAGCACGGGAAGCGCCCGGACAACGCTCACCACCACATTTCGAACGAACCTGACCGGAGCCAACGCGCCTGGTCCCATCCGTTGCTCGGCCCATCCGTCGGCTACCCCGTGCATGACCCTCAGGCGATGGGCCACCGAGTCACCGCGGGTAGCCAACAGCGGCAGCACCACAACTGTCATCAGACCGCAGGTCACCACTGGAGCTGCCCCGCCAAGGCCCAGCGCCAGCGCGAACAACGGCAGGGTCACCCGGCGCCGTGTCCGTCGCCCGCGACCCGACCCTGCTGGCAGCGCTTGATAGGCGGGAGGTGGACCGCCGAGGTGGGGCCGCAGGTCAGAGTCGATCCGAGCGTCGGAACGGGGGCCACGCACCTCGTGGCGGGTCTGATCGAACGGTGGGGATGCGTGGTGGGCGGTCAGATCCGCGCTGGGCGGCGACCACGGGGTCGCCAGGGCGCGAGTCGCATCAACCGCCGGCGACGGAGCGCTGGGCGGGCGGAGGGCCGGATCGACGACGGTGTGCAGGCCCGACACGCCCGGCGGCGCCGGGTCGTCGCCGGGCGTGTCCTGAGGCTGGGACGCGGTGGTCGACGAGGCCGGAGGAACAGTGTCGATGAGCCGGGCCCGTGGGCCTTCGGGCAGACGATCCACCCCCAGTCGAGCGAGAAAGGAGTCCAGGTCGGCGGGGCGGTGGGAGGGATCGAGTTCCAACCCGTCGAGGATGGCGTCGCTGACCGCCTTGGGCAGATCGGGATTTATCCGCGCCGGCGCAACCAGTTCGGCGCCGCCGCTGCGATCCAGCGCACTGGTGGGCACCCGGCCGGTGGCCAACCGGTACATGGTGGCGGCCAAACCGTAGACATCGGTGGGAGGACCGAACTGGCCCTCACCCATGTACTGCTCGAGCGGCGCGTAGCCGGGGGTTACCACCCTGGTCATGGGGGCGGCTGCACCAACCTCGACATCGCGTGCCATCCCGAAATCGATCACCACCACCCGGCCGTGATGGGTGAGCATGAGGTTCGACGGGTTCACGTCCCGGTGGAGCACTCCCGCGGCGTGCAGGGGCCGCAGGGCGGCCGCCACTCTCCCGGCCAGGTCCAACAGGTCATCGGTGGGGAGCGGACGACCATGGGCCTGCAACACCTCCACCAGGGTGCGGCCCTCGATCAGCTCCATGACCAGGTAGGCGGTGGCGTGCTCCTCGAACACCTCGAACACCCGCACCACACCGGGATGAGTGAACCGGGCCAGGACTCGGGCCTCTCGCATGAAGCGTTCCCGGGCGGCCGCGAACGCCAGCCGTTCGGCGGGTGGGGTCAGGACCGTCGAGCCGTGGCGGACAGCGCTGGAGGGAAACAGCTCCTTGATCGCCACGCGGCGCTCGAGGCGGGAGTCGAAGCCCTCATAGGTGATACCGAACCCTCCCCTCCCCAGAATCCCGTCGATCCGGTAGCGCCCACCGGCCAGCTCGGCGCCCACCGGCAGTTCGGCCGGCGCTGCCAGTTGTCGTCCGCACCACGCGCACACCAGCCATGCGTCACCCACCTCGTGCTTACAGCCCGGGCAGATGTCGACAGCCGAGGTCGCGTCGGTCAACGTCTCCACCAGTCAGCGATCGTAGAGTCGACCCCTGCACCGGGACCGGTCACCTCGGTACGCCGGCCCGCGATTCTCAACCGCTCCGACCCCTGAGCGATCCGGGCTCGGGCCCATCGCGACCGTCGTCTCCCACCGAGTCCTCCACACCGACCTCGGACGCCTCAGCGGCATCGGCTGCCTCGACGATCTCCCCCAGTTCCAGGGGAGTCATACCAACATCGAAGGCCGACCAGATGGTCCGGGCGAATGGGTAGAAGAGGATAGGGGCCACCACTCCGATGGATATTCCGATCACCACCGGAACCACCACCCCGGCATCGGGATGCTGGTCCTTCCAGAAGACGAAACCCATGACCAGGACGAAGAGCATCCCCTCGGTGATGGCGAAGTTGATCAGATATGCACCGACAAAGAATCCAGGCTCACGCTCGAACCGCATCCCACAACCCGGACACCGCTCCTTCATCTTGAACCAGCCCCGGTAGAGGTGGCCGGCGCCGCACCGGGGGCACCGCTTGGTGGCGCCACGACGCAGAAGGGTCCCCCAGGTCGGCTTTCCCTGAATCACATCCTCGACGCTCAGCTCCCGGGTCACGCTCCAATGATCGCGGCGCTGACCGCGCTTCCCAACTCTGGCTCCGCCCTGAGGCATGGGTGTGGAGTTCGATGGAGTAATTGAGAATGATTCCCAATACCATGAAGAAATGTTCTCGCCCGGCCCCCTCCAGCCCACCTCTCGGCGGCGAGAACCAACAGCTCCCCGCTCAAGAGCTCTGACCGCGATCATCGTGGCCCTCGTTGTGGCGACCAATGTGGCCTGCGCACAGTCCAAGACCGTTGGTGACCGACCTCTGGTGGTGGCCACCACCACCCAGCTGGCCGACTTCGCCCGCACCATCGGCGGAGACGCCGTCGAGGTCCGAGGCCTGCTCTCGCCCAATCTCGATGCCCACGACTACGACCCGACGCCAGCAGACCTCGACGCTCTGGCCCGGGCAGAAGTGATCCTGGCCAATGGAGTTGGGTTGGAACCCTGGCTCGACGACGCCGCAACTGCCGCCGAGGCAACCGCCCCGATCACCGACACGTCACAGGGAACCGAGCTGCTCGACCCCGGGCCCAACCCCCACATATGGCTCGATCCCCACAACGCCCGAGTCATGGCAGCCAACGTCACCGACGCCATCGCCGATGCACTGGCAGCCCGGGCCGCCCCCTCGACCCGATCCGAACCGACCACCCACACCGATCCGGTCCGGGCCGTCCGACAGCGAGGCGCCGCATACGACCGTCAGTTGGTCGAGCTGGACGGTGAACTGGAAGCGAAGTTGGCCGACCTGGACAGTCGGAAACTGGTCACCGATCACGATGCCCTGGCCTACTTCGCCCACCGATACCGCCTGGAGGTGGTGGGCACCATCATCCCCAGCTTCGACTCGTCCGCCGAGGTCTCAGCCGGTGACCTCCAAGACCTGGCATCCACCATCGCCCGCACCGGAACCCGGGCGGTGTTCACCGAGCAGTCCCTGCCCGACGACGCGGCCCGGACCCTGGCCGACCGAGCGGGGGTCCGGGTGGTCAGCGGTGAGCAAGGCCTCTACACCGACTCGCTCGGGCCCAGCGGCTCCCCCGCCGCCACCTACCTCACCATGATGCGTGACAACGCCTCGACCATCGCCGAGAACCTGCGATGACAGCCACGGCCGCCCCAGCTCTCCGCTTGGAGGACGTGACCGTCACCTACGGAGCGCGGACCGCTCTGGTGGGTGTCACCGGCCACGTGGACGAAGGCGGATCAGTGGCCCTGATCGGACCGAACGGGGCGGGCAAGTCCACTCTCCTGCGGGCAATCCTGGGCCTGGTTCCTCTCGAGCGGGGAACCATCGAGGTTCTCGGGCAGCCGCCGATACAGGCCCGACGGCAGGTGGCTTATGTGCCCCAGTCCGATGCCCTGGACCCCGAATTCCCCATTGATGCCCTGGGCGTGGTGCTCATGGGGCGCTACCGCGAGATCGGCTGGATCAGACGGCCGGGCCGGTCCGACCGGGCTCTGGCGGCCGAAGCCCTGGACCGTGTCGGGCTGGCCGACCGGGCCCGGGACCGCTTCGGAACCTTGTCGGGTGGTCAACGACAACGGGTCCTGTTGGCACGCGCCATCGCTCAGAGTGCCCGACTTCTGCTACTCGACGAGCCGTTCAACGGGGTCGACCACGCCACCCAGGATCTGCTGTTGGAGGTACTGGCCGAGCTTCGGGCCGAGGGGACCGCGGTCGTGATGTCAACCCATGACCTGGCGGTGGCCCACCTGGCCTGTGGCGACGCCTGCGTGCTCAACCGGCACCAGATCGCGTTCGGCCCCACCGAGGTGACCCTCACTCCCCGCCACCTCCAAGCCGCCTTCGGTCCCAACGCCGCTGCCCTGGCTGGCGACACGGCCATCGTGGCCGAGCCCTGAGATGGAACTGCTGCTCCAAGCGTTCTCGGTCGGGTTCATGCAACGGGCCATGGTCGTGGCGGTGTTGTTGGGGGCCCTCACGGGAGTGGTCGGGGTGCACGTGGCGCTGCGTCGCCTGGCCTTCATGGCCGACACCTACACCCACACGGTTTTCCCGGGAATGGCGGTGGCCTTCGCCCTGGGTTGGTCGATAGTCGGTGGTGCCCTGGTGGCCGGGCTGTTGTCGGCGGTGGCGTTCACCGCTTTGGACCGCAGCCGCCGGATCACCTCTGACGCCGCCCTGGCGGTTCTGCTCACCTCGTTCTTCGCGGTCGGGGTGATCGTGATCTCGCGAACCGAGCGGTACTCGGCCGATCTGACCGGGCTGTTGTTCGGACGAATCCTGACCGTTGATGGCCCCCAACTCTGGGAGGTCGCTTCGGTTCTGGCGGTGGTGGGCGTCGTGCTGGTTGCCACCCACAAGGAGTTGGTATTCGGAGCTTTCGACCCTGAAGGGGCCCGCGCCGCTGGCTACCGGGTGGCCGTCTTGGATCTGGTGGTGAACTTGCTCATCGTGGCCGCGGTGGTGGCAGCGGCCCGATCGGTGGGAACGGTACTGACCGTGGCGCTCCTCATAACCCCCGCCGCCGCCGCTCGGGCGGTCTCGCCCTCGGTTGGGGCCATGTACTGGGTGGCCGCCGCGGTCGGGGCCGCCGGTGGCTGGCTGGGGCTGATGGTCACCTACCAGGCCTCCATGCTCCACGACCTGCGTCTGCCCCCCGGGGCCACCATGGTTCTCACCACCACCGCGTTGTTCGGCTCAGTCCTGGCCGGCCGCAGCGTGGTGCGCTCGTTCCGACGGCCGAGGTCCGTCCGATGACCGCCTGGATCATCGATACCTTCGGCTCGGTCGAGGCATTGGCCCAGGTGACGTTGGCCGCCGTGGTCGGCGGGGTCATCGGGGTGCACATCGTGCTGCGCCGCCTCCCGTTCCTGGTCATGGGGTTGACCCACGCCACCTTCCCCGGCCTGGTCCTGGCAGCACTGACCGGTGTCAACCTGCTGGGGGGCACCCTGGCATTCGGGGTCGTCGTGGTGATCCTCATCTCCCTCCTGGGAGCGACGGATCAGGTCGAGTCGTCATCTGCCATCGGGGTGGTGCTGGCGGCCGGGTTCGCACTGGGGGTGGTATTGGTCTCGCTCTCAGACGAGACGGCCCGCAAGCTTCCGGCCTTTCTGGTTGGTTCGCTGGCCACGGTTTCCACTACCGATGTGGTGATGACCGCCACGGTGGGGGCGGTCGTGCTCGCCCTGCTCATTGGCTTGCACAAAGAGCTGACCCTCGGCGCTTTCGATCCGGCCTCGCTGGCGGCGCTGGGCTACCGGGTGGCGGTGATCGATCTGGTGTTGCTGGTGGCGGTGGAGGTCACCGTGGTGACCGCCCTTCCGGCCATGGGCACGGTGCTGTGCGTTTCGCTGTTGGTGGCTCCGGCGGCCGCCGCCCGTCTGTGGAGCGACAACCTGGTGGCCACCATGGTGCTGGCCGCCACCATCGGGGTGATGTCGCGTGCCGGAGGACTGGCGCTGTCGGTCCGGGCAGGCACCTCGACAGGTGCCACCGTCGCCTTGGTGGCCGCGGCGGTGTTCGCGCTGTCCGCCGCCGTCCGGGGCCGTCGTCAACCCGGACCAGTCCGTCAAAAGCCGGGCTTGAACACCATGGCGTAGAGCGAAACGAACAGGATCAGGTGAAGGATGCCACCGAACATCGAGAGCTTCTTCTCGGCGGCGGCATCTCCGGCGGCTGCTGCCTTCTCGGCCGGGCCCATCAGCCCGAACATGATTCCCAGCCCGGCGATCCAGCCCACCGCGGCGATGCTCAGCCAGAGCTGGCTCATCTTGTAGATGTTCTCGCCATTGATCTCACCGGCCATGCCCGCGAGCCCGAAGCCCAACAGGCCGGTCACCGCGTAAGCCGGACCGTGAATCTTCACGGTGTTGCCACCCGCCAGACGGGCGATGTTGGGGCCCACCGGCTCTCCGGCGGCCTTGAGCCGAACCGCCACCATCGGCCACACGAACGAGGGACCGAACGCCACGAAGGCCGAGCCGATGTGGAGCAGGAGCATCACGTTGTAGCCGGTGCTGCCGATGGCGGCGGTGATCATGAGGGGGGCCTCCACATGGAGTCGGGGGTTCGGACAGGTCGGTGTCCCGGCCAATGACGGGATCAGTGTCGGCGACGCTAGCCAGCACATCACACCCGCCCCCGATTCCATCGGTGATCCTCGGCTCCTGGACAGCACGGACCGGGTTCACTCGCCGCTCGCCTGGCACTGGCCCGGTGGCCACCGAGCGCGACCACAGATGGGATCTGCGTTGCGAACGACGGGCCGACTACCTTTCGCAGGCGTGGTTACCCAGGTGAGCGAAGACGTCACATTGGCGGCAGTCGGGGGCGAGTCCCGTCCGATCCAGGAGTGGCTGACCACGTTCCAACTCCTCACGGTGGTGGTCGACCCCTACGCCTACGAGAGTGCCTGGATCCTGCCCACCGCCCGGCGGGTACTGAGCACCTTCCAGGGCGCCGACTGTCGGGTGGCCTGGACAGTCCTGGCCGACGAGCGCGATGCCACCCGTTTCCTCGGGCCACTCGCCGAGGAGATCCTCACCTTCTGTGATCCCGATCACACAATGGTCAAGGGTCTGGATCTCAAGCATCTTCCCGCTTTGGTGTACCTCCGTCAGGACCTGGCGGTGATGGGCCAGGCCGAGGGCTGGGACCCCGACGAGTGGGACAGGGTCTGCGCGCTGGTGGGCAAAGTGACCTCGTGGAAGCCTCCCAAGCTGCCAGCCGCTGACGACCCCGGCCCCTTCGAGGGTGCAGCCGTCGGCTGACGGTCACTGCGGCGGCAGGCCTCCGCGGGTCAGGGCCAGGGCATCGAGCGCCCGATCCACCTCGTCGGGAGTCAGCTGACCGGTGGCCTCCACCAGGTCTCGGATCGGTGTGCCGCTGTTGAGACTGGCCTTGATCAGTTCGGCCGTACGCTCGTAACCCAAATAGGGGTTGAGCGAGGTGGCGATCGCCGGTGAGAGTTCGGCGAACGCCCGGCATCGGTGGATATCGGCGCCGATTCCCGCCACACACCGTTCGGCGAACAGGGTGGTGACCGAGGCCAACAGGTCGATGGACTCCAACACGTTGCGGGCGATCACCGGTAGGTAGGTGTTCAACTCGAAGCTCCCCTGGCTGGCGGCGAAAGCCACCACGGCGTCGTTACCGATCACCTGGGCCCCGACCTGGCACACCGCCTCGCACAGAACCGGATTCACCTTGCCGGGCATGATCGACGAGCCGGGCTGGAGATCTGGCAGGTGGATCTCGGCCAATCCGGCGCGGGGCCCCGATGCCATCCACCGCACATCGTTGGCCACCTTGATCAGAGCCACCGCCGCCCCTCGCAGCTGACCCGAGAGTTCCACCAATGCGTCGGGAGCGGCCTGGGCGGCGAAGTGATCGGCAGCCTCGACCAACCTCAGTCCGGTTCGGTCCGCCAGCCTGGAGGTCACCGCCGCCCCGAAACCATCGGGGGCGTTGAGGCCGGTTCCCACCGCCGTCCCACCAATCGGCAGGGCTCCGAGCCGGTCCAGCGTGGCGGCGATCCGCTCGGCCGCCTGTTCGACCTGGGTGGCGTAACCACCGAACTCCTGGCCGAGGGTCACTGGGACCGCGTCCATCAGATGGGTGCGACCAGCTTTCACGACCGATGCGAAACGTTGGGATCGTTCCCTCAACCGAACCGCCAGTGATTCCAGGGCAGGGAGCAGATCGGTGACCACCCCCTCGATGGCGGCCAACTGAACGGCCGTGGGGAACACGTCGTTGGACGACTGTGATGCGTTGACGTGGTCGTTGGGATGCACCCCATCGGGCTCGCCGAGAGCCTCAGATGCGAGGTGAGCGATGACCTCGTTGACGTTCATGTTCGACGACGTTCCCGACCCGGTCTGGAACACGTCCACCGGGAACTGGTCGATCAGGTCACCGCTGGCCACCCGTTCCGCCGCGGCGACGATGGCGTGGCCCCGTGACTCATCCACGGTTGGCACCTGGGGAGATGCGGCATTGACCTCGGCAGCGGCCGCCTTGACCATGGCGAGCGCCCGGATCAACCGAGGATGGATCGGCCGGCCCGAGACCGGGAAGTTCTCGATCGCCCGTTGAGTCTGGGCCCCCCAACGCGCCCGAGCGGGCACGGCCACCTCCCCCATGGTGTCGTGCTCGACCCGCACCGAGTCACTCAGGCCGTCGTGATCCGGGCCCGGCCCGGGTGAGTTGTGGTCCATACCTCTGGTCTACCGGTCGGCGGCCGCGATTGCGGGCCGGACGGGCTCTGGCGCTGTCCAGAGGTCTCTGGTGGTCCAGATGGCCGCCCGGCGTTGCCGAGACGTACCCTCAGAGTCGATGAGCGACTTCGACTTCACTGAGCTTCTCCCGTTGGCAGCCGATGCCACCACCTACCGGCGCCTCGACATCGACGGAGTTTCCACGCTGGAGGCTGGCGGCCACCGCTTCTTGACCGTGGAACCCGGGGTGCTCACCGCTCTGGCCAGTGAGGCCATGCACGACATCGCCCACTACCTGCGGACCAGCCATCTGGCTCAGCTGGCCCGCATCCTCGAAGACCCCGAGGCGTCGGCCAACGACCGTTTCGTGGCTCTCGATCTGCTCAAGAACGCCAACATCTCTGCCGGTGGGATCCTGCCGATGTGCCAGGACACCGGCACCGCCATCGTCAAGGGCAAGAAGGGCCAGTTCGTGCTCACCGGCGGCGGCGACGAGGCCGCCCTGGCACGGGGCGTCTTCGACGCCTACCAGCGCAACAACCTGCGCTACTCGCAGATGGCACCACTCACCTTGTGGGACGAGAAGAACACCGGCACCAACCTGCCGGCCGAGATCAAGCTGGCAGCGGTCGACGGAGACGCCTACAAGTTTCTGTTCATGGCCAAGGGCGGCGGCTCGGCCAACAAGAGCTATCTGTTCCAAGAGACCAAGGCGGTGCTCAACCCCACCGCCCTGCTGAAGTTCCTTGACGAGAAGCTGCGCCTGCTGGGCACCTCGGCCTGCCCGCCGTACCACCTGGCGGTGGTGATCGGCGGTACCTCGGCCGAGTTCGCGCTCGAGACCGCCAAGCTGGCCTCGGCTCGCTACCTCGACACCCTTCCCACCGAAGGATCGGCTTCGGGGCACGGCTTCCGCGACCTGGACATGGAGGCCCACGTGCTGGCCCTGACCCAGGCCTTCGGGATCGGTGCCCAGTTCGGGGGCAAGTACTTCTGCCATGACGTGCGGGTGGTGCGCCTGCCCCGCCACGGCGCCTCCTGCCCGGTGGCCATCGCCGTGTCGTGCTCGGCCGACCGCCAAGCTCTGGCCAAGATCACCGCTGACGGCGTGTTCTTGGAGGACCTGGAGCGTCACCCAGCGCAGTTCCTACCCGAGGTGACCCACGACGACCTCGGCGGCGAGGTGGTCGAGGTCGACTTGAACCGCCCGATGGATGAGATCCGCGCCCAGCTCACCCGCTACCCAGTGAAGACCCGTCTCTCGCTCACCGGGACGGTGGTGGTGGCCCGTGACATAGCTCACGCCAAGATCGCCGAACGCCTGGCCGCCGGCGAGGACATGCCCGAATATCTTCGCAACCATCCCGTGTACTACGCCGGGCCGGCCAAGACCCCCGAGGGCTACGCCTCGGGCAGCTTCGGGCCGACCACCGCGGGCCGGATGGATTCCTACGTCGAGCAGTTCCAGGCGGCGGGCGGATCGTTGATCATGTTGGCCAAGGGCAACCGATCCCAGCAGGTGACCGATGCCTGCCGGGCCCACGGCGGGTTCTACCTCGGATCGATCGGAGGCCCGGCGGCCCGCCTGGCCCAGGACTGCATCCGCAAGGTCGAGGTCCTCGAGTACCCCGAACTGGGCATGGAGGCCGTGTGGCGCATCGAGGTCGAGGACTTCCCCGCCTTCATAGTGGTCGACGACAAGGGCAACGACTTCTTCGCCGAGGTGACCACCCCGGTGCAACTGGGAGCCAAGGGCTGATCGGAACCAGCTGATGGTCGAGCGGATCATCACCGTCGTCGCCCTGGTGGCAGCGTTGGTGGGGGCGGCCGCTGTCTTGGCTGTCACCGGGTTCGCCATGCCAACCGGTCTGGGCTGGGCAGTGGGCCTGGCTCTGGTGGTGGTGGGCGGTATCTGTGCCACCAGCTTCGCCGGCCCCAACCTGGCGGCCATCGGGGTCACCCCCGACGATCGGCTGCTGGTTCGCCCGGTCGGCTTCATGCGGTTCTGGGCTCTGAGTTCGGGTGTCGATGTTCCTCTCGGGGCGGTCACCTCGGTGGGGGTGGCCGAGCGTCGGGCGGTGAGGCTGGGATTTCGGGCACCGGGCACCTATCTGCCTGGAGTCATGACCGCCGGCACCTACCGCTCGCACGGCGAACGAGATCTGTGGATGGTGGGCCGCGCCCCGCGGGTGGTGGTTATATCGCTGCACGGTCAGCGATTCACCAACGTGGTGGTGCAGGTCGAGGACCCCGAGGCGGCGGTCGAGGCCCTCAAGGCGGCATTGAACCGCGAGCATCGCCTTCCGCCCGGTGGTTGACTCTCATCCATGCCTGCCATTCCCGAGCCGTTCTTCAAGGCCATGAACGCCACCCACCGGTTTCTGATCGCTGTCAGTGGTGGACGGATCGGGCGTCGGTTCGGGGGAATGCCGGTGCTCGAGTTGACCACCGTTGGCCGGCGCAGCGGCCAGCACCGCACGGTCATGCTCACCGCCCCGGTGGTCGAGGGCGACGACGTGATCATCGTGGCCTCCAAGGGCGGCAACCCGGGCCACCCCGCCTGGTATTTGAACCTGCGCGACAACCCGCAGGTGGAGATACTCATGGGCGGAGTCCGCCGGACCATGACCGCCCGCACCGTCAGCGACGAGGAGAAGGCCACTCTGTGGCCGGCCATCACCCGTTCGTACCGGGGCTATCAGGGGTATCAGAACCGGACCGACCGGGATATTCCCGTGGTTCGACTGTCTCCTGCCGCTCTCTGAGCACCTCCGGGGCACCCGGCACGGCCTGGGACTTTCGACTCGGACCGCAGGTGAACTGTGGCACCTTTGCGTACTTTTGCAAGCAAAGTGGGGCAATGTGGAGGGTGAGTTTCCAGCGCTGGGAGGCGAATCATGTCCGAACCCGACGATCTCCGTGACCTGACCCTGTTCACCGACTGCACCGATGTGCAGCTCCAGGTCGCCGGAAAACTCCTGACCCCCATCGACGCATCGCCCGGTCGGGTGCTGATGGTGCAGGGCGGCACGGCCCAGCAGTTCGTGGTGGTGGAGACCGGCGAGGTGGAGGTGGTCCACCACCAGCCTGACGGCGCCGACCACGTGGTCACGCTGGGCGCCAACTCCTGGGTGGGAGAGGTCGGGCTGCTCGACCACGTGCCCTGTACCGCCACCGTGCGCACCCCCGCCGGGGCCCGGGTCCACGTGGCAGGGGCCGCTGAGTTCCGCCAACTCATCGAACTGGAGCCCGTGGCTCGCCAACTGCGATTCTCGGCCAACCAACGGCTGGCCGAGAATCAGTTGGCCGACGCCTCTGCCTGACGTCGCCTGGTCCCTCTCCCTTCACCAACCCCCACGAGCGAGGGCACAGGTTGCCAGCCCGGTCGATCAGCGAAGATCGCCCCGCTTCGACCGGCGGTCCGCTTCGGCGGGCTTGTTCCCTTTGAACACGTTGTGGCTGTCCACTGGGGCCGCCATCCGCACATCGCTACGGAGCTCACAGACGGCTGACCCCAGGGAGCCGAAGGCCAGACCCGCTCCCTCGGCGTCAGGCTGCCAGGCCTGTACCGACCCAGCGGCGTAGCCGAATGACGTGGCCTCGTCGTAGGCATCGAGTCCGGCAGACAGATACACGAACGTCCAACCGGCGCTCTCGCGCTCACCCACCATCTCACGGATGTCGGAGCGGGTGAACTCGCGGCTGGCGTTCTCGAGGCCGTCGGTGATGGTCACCACCACCACTCGGTGCGCTTGGTCGCCGTCGGGCACAGCCTGGCGGGCCTTGGCGATCAGGTGGGCGGTGGCATCCAGCAGCGGGGTACCGCCCCGGGGCTGGAAGCGGGCCCAGTCGAGCGGCTTCACGTTGCGGATCGGTTGATCCCACGCCACCACCTCAGCAATGTCAGCAGTGTCGAACTGAACCAGGCTGAATCGGGCATCCTCGCCGCTGACCTGCTGGCCGGCCACGAAAGCGTTGAAGCCTCCGATCACTTCTGAGCGGATCGACTCCATCGAGCCGGAACGGTCCAGCAACACGAACAGATGGACGGTGGGGGCCGCTACCTCATCCTGGTTGGGACGAGAGGTGGAGCGGGTGGTCTCTTTCTTGGTAGTCATGCCCCTTCGACGGTGACTACTCCGGTTGTCAGGGGTGGGAACCAGAAATTTTCGATGGCACTGAACATTTTGGGCCTACGTTGAGCCGGTGGAGGAGAAGTCGATCGCCTCGGAGCGGCTCTTCGAACTCGAGCAGTTCTGCCTCGGCCCCGCAGGCCGGGCCGCCGCGCGTGCCGACCTGACCCGATACGGCCTACCAGCCGACGCCGATCACGTGGACGACATCTGCCAGCAGGTCCTGGTCGGGATCTGGGCCCGGCTCTCGACCGCTCGGGACGACGAGCCCTCAGAGGATCACCTCACCAACGTGGCCGCCTACGCCCGCCGATCCATCCGCAACGCCGTGGTCGATCTGCTGAGGGGCCGCAGTGGGCGTGAGAGGCTGGCCCTCGGCAACCGGGCCGGCGGCGCCGAGGCGGACTATCCGACCGAGGACGGGGGAAGCGGCCTCCCCGACGATCGGGACCCCGAGGCGTGGACCGATGCAACCAGCGACCGGCGCGTGGCCGATGAGTTGCGATGGGCGATCCAGTCGGCATCTACCTGTATGCCCGATCGCGATGGCTGGCTGGTGTCGGCCACCCTTGCCCTGACCCATCTGGCCGATCACCCCGATCTGGAACCACCAGATGGTGCCCCTCTGCCGGACCCACGTTCACCGGCGGCCGGTCACGCCAGTCGTTGGGTAGCTCTCTTCTACGCCGGCCGGCTCGACTGCTTCGACAGGCCCGAGACCGGAGCAGTGCGTGAACGGCGTTCTCGGGCCCTGAAGCGGGTGGAACGAATGTTCCTCGATGGCCTCTCCCGCTCCGGGGAAGGAGGGGTCCGATGAACGCGACGCTGGAGATCCACTTGGCCGACGGGCTGGTCGTGATCTCAACCGGTCGACCACCGGGTCCGGCGGGCGTCAGCGCCCTCTGGCTGAGTGACGGAGCCGTCGAGTTGCTCGTCGACACCGCCGAGCCCCACCGACTGGTGTCTGTGACCACCGACCTCGGGGACCTGGATCGTAGCGAGCCATCCCTCCACTCGCTGTTCGGTCCGATGGTCACCGACTCGATCGCCGCCTGGGCGGCCACCGCGTCCGACGGAGCGCCACCGGCGAGTGTCGGGACCCACGACCCGACCCTCACGGTGATCGGCCCGATGTCGCGGCTGGGGAGGTTGGCGGTGGGACTCGACGAAGTATCCAGCGAGGATCCGAACCCACTGGTCGAGGCCCTGGCCATGGTCGACCTCGGATGCGACATCATCAACCTGGTCGGCGACCTACGGGTGGATCCCGCGGGACAAGCCCTGGTCGAAACAGGCCTGGACCGCTTGGAACACCTCCGGGATGAGGATCGGGAGCCCCCGGGGGGCCGCCTCTGGCAGCAGATCCTCAGGCGACGGCCAGGCTGGATCGAGACCATCTCGGATCGCCGCCCTGACCTGAGTGACCGGTTCTCGTCCCTGTGGGATCGGATCCTGGCACCCTACGGTGAGACCGACAGGCGCCAGACCACCGTCGATGATCTGACCATGGTCGACCATGCGCGTTTGCTGATGATGCCAGCGGCCGCACCGATGGCCGCGGCTGAGATGGCCGCGGCTGAGATCGCCGACGCGGCCGAGGCATCAGCCGCCGCCCCTCGGACCCCTCAACTCGAAGTGCTGTTCCCACCGGGGGTGAGCGGGCGGAAAGTCTCGGCAACTCTCGAACGCCACCATCTGGTGACTCACCTTGGTGGGCTGCCAGATGGCTCCTGGTGGCTGCGGGCCTTCCGGGTCGATGCCACCGGCGGTCCGCCTCGTCTCCTGGCGGTGGCACCGTTGGTTGGGGACACCTGGGGTCACTCGGGCATCGCTCTGGTGGGTCCCGACGTCAACTCGGCTGATCTGCTGGTGGACGTCAGTCGCCACCCGGCCGAGCCGTGGACGTCCACAGCCACTCGGGCCAGTACCGAGGCGGTGATTCTCGGTCGACGGGCCGCCCGCACCAGCCGAGCCGGAGCCCGGAGCACCGAGAGCTGGGAGGAGTGTGCCCGGGCCTGGACCGACGCCGGAGATCCACAGCGGGCCCTACAGGCTCAATCGTTCGCTGACCGGCCGCCGTTTCCCATCTGGGCCGACACCGATCCGCTACTCACCGACCTGGCCTGACCCCCGCCGCGTTCACTCACTGGACCCCGAGTGGACCGGTACCGCTGGCTCGGTCGGCTCCGGCTCAGGCCAGTGTCACCAACTCCAGGAGGTCATCGCTCCAGTGGTCGATGGTGGCGTCGGGCATCAACAGTGCCCGGTCGGGATCGAGGGCCTCCACGAACTCGGCATCGTGACTGACCACGATGAGGGTGCCCGACCAGTTCGACAACGACTCGGCCACCGCCGTACGCGACCCCGGGTCGAGGTTGTTGGTGGGTTCGTCCAGCAGCAGCACGTTGTGGCGTCCCCCCACCAGCTGGGCCAAGGCCAGCTTGGTTTTCTCTCCGCCGGACAGGGTCGAGGCGTCCTGGAAGACCTTGTCTCCTACCAGCCCGAACATCCCCAGCAACCCGCGCAGGTCGCCGTCGCCCAGGTTGGGGGCGGCCTCCCTCATGTGATCCACCAGCGAGGCGCCCGCCCGGATCCCCTCGTGTTCTTGCGCGTAGTAGCCGACCGACACACCCATGCCCCATTGGAACGAGCCGATCACCGGCTCGGTGACGCCGGCCAATACCCGCAACAGGCTGGTCTTGCCGGCCCCGTTCAGCCCCATGATCATCATGCGATCACCCCGGCCGACGTCGAAGGTGACGTCCTCGAACACGTCCAGACCGGGATAGCTGACCGCCAACTCCGACGCCTCCAGCACCGTCCGGGCACAGTGCGGCGGCTCGGGCAATCGGAGCTTGAGAACCTTGCGGGCCGCGGTGGACTCCGGGGCGTTGGCCTTGAGTCGCTCGATCCGTTTCTCGAGGCTGTGAGCCATGGCGGCCTTGGTGGCCTTGGCCCCGAACCGGTCGATGATCGTCTGCATCCGGTCGATCTCTTTGGCCTGGAGCGCGATCTGACGGGCCAACCGAGCCTCGTGGGCTTCACGGGCCGAGAGGTACTGCGAATAGGTGCCCTTGTACTCGTGCATGGTGCCGGTGGCGGTGTCGCCTCCCCGGTCCAGGTGAATCACCCGGGTGATGGCCTCGTCGAGAAGGTCCAGATCGTGACTGATCACCACCAAGGCCCCCCGGTAGGAGGCCAGAAAGTCCAGCATCCACACCTTGGCGTCGGCATCGAGGTGGTTGGTGGGTTCATCGAGCAGCAGCACGTCCGAACCGGCGAACAGAATCCTCACCACCTCGACTCGTCGGCGCTGCCCACCCGACAACGCCCCCAATGGCAGATCGAGCTTGTCATCGGCCAGTCCGATCCCGGCGGCCAGCCGGCGGACCTCTGACTCGGCCGCGTACCCGCCGTCCATCCGGAATCGTTCGATTGCCCGGGTGTAGCGGTCTATCGCCCGGGGTGTGGGATCGGCCTCCATGGCGGTCTGGAGCTTGGAGATGCGTTCGAGGGCCTCAGCGAAACCACGACCCGACAACACGTGGTCCAGGGCGGTGACGTCGTCGGGTACCAGATCCAGCCGCGGGTCCTGGGGCAGATAGCCCAGGCCCCCCTGGTAGGAAACCGATCCCCCTGCCGCCTCGGCCGCCCCTCCGATGACCTTGAGCATCGAGGTCTTGCCAGCACCGTTTCGGCCCACCAGGCCGACCTTCTCACCGGGACGAACAGTGAACGAGACGCCGTCGATGAGGGTTACTCCCCCTACCTCGACCTTGAGCCCGTTCACCTGTAACACGGCGAACAAGGGTGCCAGACCCAGCCGATCACCCCAGCATCGGGATCTTCACCGACCGAGGCACTCCAGCGCCTGCCGCCGATCGGTTACGGGGCGGCCCGGCTGCTCACCAGGCGGGTTGCTCGCCCTGGAGGAACGTCTGATGAATCGCTTTGGCCAGCGGCGAGTCGGTCGAGACCCATTCGACTCCGTACACGGCTCTCACCCCGTCGGGGTGCATCTCCACTCGCACCACCCGCACGGTTCCCTCCACCCAGCCGAAGGCCACCGGCACCAGCGACCCCCGACCGATGCGGTCATTGACCGGGGCCACTATCCCCGCTCCGGTGACCGACACATCCTGGAGCAGCCCCACCTCGGGTTGTTCCTTGCGAATCCGCTGCTTCCAGGACTGCTGCGGCAGATTCCACCGGATCTCGCTGGAACCGACCGGCTTGCGGTCTCCGAGGCGACGGTTGGGGCGGGACATGGGGTTCCATCGGCCGGTAGGCATCGAGTTTGAGGCTTGTGAACCTCCTCCGGTGACCGCACCCAATCGTGGGCACACCCAGGACGAGAACCGTTAGGTTCCTGCACCGTGAGTGCGAGTACGGGGTCGGTACGGGTGGTGTTCTGGAATACCTGGCTGCTCCGTCCTCGCCTGTGGCCCGGCGGCCCGGCGTTTCCGTTCACAGACCAGATGTTCGCCCCAGACGTGGTCCGACGAGCCCCGCTGGTTGGACAGGCATTGAGCGGAAGATTCGATGTGTGTGCCCTGGCCGAGGTGTTCGACCCCGCCGAGCAGGACGCCGTCGCCGCTCAGTGGGACGCGGTCGACGTCCACCGGGGACCTGGACCATCCTCACCCCTCAAGCGGGTCGGGAGTGGGCTGATGACCCTGGTCGATCCACTGGCCCTCGAGGTGACCGCCACCGCCTCCCACCGGTTCGAGCGGGGTGGAGACCTGCGCGACTCCGACACCTACGCCTCCAAAGGGGTCCTCTTCGTGCGGGTCCGTCTACCGGGAGGACCTGAACTCGACGTGGCCTCGACCCACCTGCTCGCCGGAGGTGACCTCCTCCCCCTGCCCGGCGCCAACGACCACGTCCGCCACCATCGGGCCCGCATGGCCCAGGTCGCAGAGTTGGTCGAGTTCGTCCGGAGTCATCGCGATCAGCAAAACCCCCTCCTGCTGGTGGGTGACTTCAATGTGGCTGCTCACGACCCCCACCACCCCGACGGACCCACTGCGTCCCGCCGGGATCTGATGGAGATCCTGGCGGATCTCGACGTGGTCGACCTGTGGGACCGTGACGGAGTCGGGCCCGGGGCCACATGCAGCTTCAAGTCCCCCAGCGACCTACCCACCGATGCCGCCCTGCCCGACTGCGTCGCTGATACCGCGATGGACGGGTCCGACACCACGCCCGGCGAGCGCATCGACTACCTCTGGTACAGCCCACCCTGGCGACGGTCATCGACGTCGGTGGAGCTGGACCGGCCGCGACGCTGGGCGTTCCCCCACCGTCCGGTCCGGGGTGGACCGGCGGGAAGCCTCTCGGACCACCTCGCCCTGTCAGTGACCGTCCACCTCAGACACCGATGACCGCACCCACCCCTCGCCCCTTGCCCCCGCTTCCACCTCAGCCGGCTGAGGTCCCCTGGCCCACCCGCCAATGGCCAACGGCCGGCGCGACCGACCTGGGAGCCGACGCCGATCGCCTCGGTCAGCTTCTCGACGTACTGGTCGACGACCGGCCCCATCCAGTGATGGGCCAGACCTTCGCCGCGGCCGTGGTCTGCCGGGGACATCTGGTGGAAGAACGCTACGGCTTGAGACCGGTACGAGATCTGCGAGCTCTGGAACCGGATCCGCCGATGGAACGGCTGACCGAGGCCGACGAGCTTCTGAGCTGGTCGATGGCCAAGAGCATCACGCACCTCGCGGTGGGACTGGCCGTGAGCGACGGGCTGATAGAGGTGAGCGATCCGGTCCCTGAACCCGCCTGGAGTGATCCCGATGATCCCCGCCACCAGATCACCTGGGACCACCTCCTGTCGATGCGCCCCGGATTGGCCTGGCGCGAGGAGTACGTCCTGGATCCCGAGAAGCTTCCCGACGTCGTCGAGATGCTGTTCGGCTCCGGAGCCGACGACATGGCGGCCTTCGCCGCCAGCTTCCCGCTGACCGACCCGCCCGGCTCGTCGGAGGCATACCGCTACTCGTCGGGCACCACCAACGTGGTGGCCGCCAACCTGGCCCGGTGCCTGGGTCTGGAGGGAGATGCCACCGGGTTCGACCGTTGGCTCCACCAGCGGTTGCTCGACCCGATCGGCATGGGCGAAACCCGTCTGGAGTTCGACGCCGCCGGAACCTTCGTTGGTTCCTCCTACGCCCACGCGACGCTCAGAAGCTGGTGTCGGTTCGGTCTGCTGGCCATGCGCGACGGGGTCTGGGACGGAACCCGGCTGCTCCCAGAAGGCTGGATCGACCATGGCCGCATCCCCCGTTCACCCGACGGACTGGTGCACCACGGCGCTCACTGGTGGTCGTGGAATCAGGACGAACTGCCATTTGGGGCCCACGGCTTCGAAGGGCAGCGGGTCATCTGCTTCCCCGCCCGTGACGTGGTGGTGGTCCGGCTCGGCAAGGTGAGCGACACCGAAGAGGCCAGCGACATGCTCAACGTTCACCTGAGCGAGATCGCCGCCTGCTTCCCCAGGCTGGACCGGGTCGACTGAGTGTCAGCGGATGGTCCAACCGCCGTCCACCACCAGCGTCTGGCCGATCACATAGGACGACGCCGCCGACGCCAGGTACAGCAGTGCACCGTCGAGTTCGTGGGCTCGACCCTCGCGACCCAGCGCGGTGTTGGTGACCACGAACCGCTCCGATGCCTCGTCACCCCACATGTCGGCGGTCATCTCGCTGGGAAACCATCCGGGGGCGATGGCGTTCACCCGTACGCCGCGGCGGGCCCACTGGGCACCCAGCTCACGAGTGAGGTTGACCACCCCCGCCTTGGCGGCGCAGTACCCGGCCTGCTTCACCGGGGTACCGGCCACCAGTCCCAGGATCGAGGCGATGTTGACGATGCTGCCGCCGCCGCTGGCCACCATGGGCTCGTAAGCGAGCTGACACAGGCGGAACACCGCGTTGAGGTTCACGTCCACCACCCGGGTGAAATCGTCGAAGGACTCGCTCTCGGCCGGCCCGATCACCGAGATTCCGGCGTTGTTGACCAATACATCGATTCCTCCACTCCCCACGTCGGTGGCGCGGTCGATCAGAGCACGACAAGCGTCACCGTCACTCACATCGCAGACCATCGGCACGCACCGCTCGCCGAGGTCGGCGGCCAGCGACTCGATCCGCTCGAGCCGCCGGGCCGCCACCACCACCGTGGCCCCGGCGGCATGCAGAACGCGGGCGAACCGGTCACCCAGACCAGCCGATGCCCCGGTCACCACCGCCACCTGACCGTCGAGACGGAACAGCGAAAGCGGATCGATCACCGCCGAACTCTCAGCCATGTCGAGCACCGATCACCTCCAGTGGACCGTTTGACGCGGCACCGCCCGGTCGCGGCGCCTTCCCCCTTCGGAGGCTGCCTGCTTACCGGGCGGTGTCGTCTGACCAGCGAAAGCGGGTCGTGACGAGGGTCACCATACCGACATAACTGCCATCCGTCCAGAGCCGGGTCAGCTCCGGAACACCTCGATGGGTTCGCCATCACCCACCAGCGATGGGAAGTACTCGGCGATGTGCATCGGTATCCGGACACAGCCGTGGCTGGCCGGCCTGTTGGGGACCGAGCCCGCCCCGTGCACCGCTATTCCACCGTTGAAGTACACCGGGTTGTACAGCCGACCCAGCGGAGCATCACGCCAGCCCGACACCCTCCGCCCGAACGCGTACACCCCGGTGGGAGTGACCGCGCTTCCGCATCGGCGACCCTCCCTGGTTCGCTCGCAGTAGGCCACCTCGCTACCGGTGGACACATGGGTGACCAAGTCGAGCACGTTGTCTCGCCAGACCAGCATCACCTGACGCGAGAGGTCCACCTCGACATGGGTGGGCCCGAGCTCAGGGCGCAGCATCACCGGTGCCGGGCGCGACAGGATCAACGCTTCCAGCTCGGGGGTCACCACTCCGTCACGGGGAAACCCGAACAGCGCCTGAAACGCCCATACCGCCATGACGGTCCTGACGCCGAAACGACCGTCGGCCACCCCGGGGTCGTAGGCCTGGGCGGCCAGAGCCTCCTGGAGTGCCCGAGTGCGAGTTCCCATGCTCCCGGCCTGCAAGGGACCGGGAGGCTCGGTGAGGGTCTCGGGTGCGACGGTGGTGGTGGTTACCGGCACGGTCGTGGTTGGCGCCACCGTGGTGGTCGGAGCCGTTGACGTGGTGGCAGCCGGGGCCGTCGCTGATGTCGGCGGCGCAGCGGTGGTGGACGGCACCGAGCTCGATGGTGGGGCGGTGGCCACGGTCCGACCGGCCGTCGAGCCCGAGTCGGCACAACCCACCATCAACGCCATGGCCATCACCGATCCGATGGTCGCAGCTCTCCACGCGCCTCCCCGAACCATCACGCCTCTCTCCCGTCTGTGGCGATCTGTCGTCAGTCTCGCGCGACCGTCAGGCCAGACCCAGGGCCGCCGCCAGATCCCGGTGATCGCTCACCACCGCATCTCCCTCGATATCGAGGGTTCCGTCGTTGTGAGAGCCCTTGTCATCGGCTACCCCGCGGTAGCGCACGGCGAAGATCCCCATCGACTGAGCCCCGGCGACATCGGTACGTCTCAGATCACCGATGTGCGCAGTCTCGGCGGGAGCGAACCCACCCAGTCCCTCCAGAGCGTGGTGGAAAATCCGGGCGTCAGGCTTGAACGTTCCGACCTCGTCACTGAAGGACCAGTGGTCGAAGTACCCCATCAGGCCATGGTCGGTCAGATAGCGCCGAAGCGTGTAGGACGGCGACAGGCCCACGTCACAGATGATCCCGATCTTGACGCCGGCATCGGAGAGCGCGGCCAGAGCCATCTCCACGTGAGGCGTCGGCTCCGGGCTCCATGTCGGGTCGGGGTCGGTCACCACCTCCACCAGGGCCTTCACCACATCGGGCGGCGGAGCCAGGCCCAGGTGGGCCAGGCAATCACGAACGGCGTCGTAGGCCGAATAGGAGAGGTTGGCTTTCCACGCGGCATCGAAACGCTTCCATGCCGATCCGTAGGCGGCGTCGAGGTGAGACCGCTCCAGCGCCAGGCCCTCGCCTTCGAGGATCCCCAACCAGGCCTGGAGTCGACGGTCCCGGATCTGGCTCTGCTGGCAGATGAGGGTGTTCCAGAAGTCGAAGGTGACCGCCCGGATCGGTCTCCTCGGCAGAGTTTCAGTCATCGGGCCATCCTCGCGGATGGGGCACCCGGTCGGTACGCTTGGTTCACGGTGACGGCCCCCAGCAACTCGCCCGCGCCCACCGCGCCTCCCCCCGATTCGGCCCCCACCCAGCGACCTTCAACCGTCGGTGGAGCGGGGGAATCCACCGTGTCTTCGCTGCGCACCCGCTCGGGCCCATCCGAGGTTCCGGTGAACCTGGTGATGGCCGCCCGCCGGGGTGATCCCGCCGCTTTCGCCCGAATGGTCGAGCACTGGAACCCTCACCTGCGACCGTTCGTGCACCACGTCCTGGCCGGTGATGGTTCAGTCGACCGGGCGTTGTCGGCTGCCTACATCCGGGCCTACCGGGCACTCCCCCGCTATGACGCCAGCCAGAAGCCCGGACTGTGGCTCCATCGGATCGCCTACCTGGCGGCCACCGACGAATTACGCCGCTACACCCGCGATCCGCTCCATCGGCGAAACCTGGCCGACCAGGGTCGAGCCGAGACCGCCACCGACGCCGTACGCGACCACCTGGGTCTGTCACCTCACGACATCGACGAGCTGGTGGTGAGCACCGATCCGACCCCGGAGCGAACGGTCGACGTCGGCCCCGGCATCGAGATCGACGTCGACTCTGTCGAGGAACCCGATCTCGATACCGAGAGCGCCCTGGTCGAGGCCCGGGCCATCATGGCGCTCGACGAGGACGGTCGGCGGGCACTTGTTCCACCCGGCTGGCGGCGACTGGCACCCGACCAACGAGCCCTGGCGGTCATGGTTGATCTGTCCGGATACCGGCTCGAAGATGCCTCGGCCGCCCTGGACGCCCACCCGGCAGAGGCCGCCGCCCGCCTGGAATCGGCCCGGCGACTGCTCTGTCGGCTCCAGGGGGTGACAGTTCCCACGGGTCCCCTCGACTCTCATCCCGAGACCCTCCGAACAGCCCACGACGTTCTGACCGCGATGGAGGTTCCCCCGGCCGACCAACGGTTCTGGTCGGTGCTGGGTCGCCGTCTGCTGGCCGAGCGCGAGGCCCCGGCCGCCGCTGCCATCGACCCCCATGAACGCCTGGCTCGTTTGCATCCGGCCGAACCCGGGTTCAAGCCGCGGGAGTCCCATCATTCCCCACCCGACGCGGCCCGCCGCCGGATTCACCAGTTGGCCGAGCAGGCCGAGGTGGCCAGCCCCGTAGACACCGGGCGCCGCCGGCCCCGGGCCGTCATTGTGCTGGCGGGGATCGCGGCGGTCGCCCTGTTGGTGGCCGCGGTGATGATCGGCACCAGCTCGCGGATTCCCGACGGCTCTCGGCCCGCCAGTGAAGTGGCCAAGGAAACCGCTACCGCCATGGCGGCTGGACCGTTCCAGAAGGTAACCGCCAACGTCTCTGAGACCGCCCCGGGCGGACGTACGTCCACCCGGTCCTACGAGATCGTGTTGGGTTCGGATGGCTCCTGGGCGGTGTCCACCAGCGGAACCATCGACCAGACCACCTACGACGCCACCAGCGGCCTGCTGCGGCGGGTGGCCGTGGTCGGTGAAGGGGCGAGGGCCCAGGTCTACGCCACCGACTCACCCGGCCTGGCCGCCGGGGCACCCGATGCCAGTCCGACTCAACCCACCCCGCTGGACGACCTGGGGGCGGTGCCCTCCCTGCTTCGGGCCGCTGATCGAACCCGGATGCCGCGCCGCACGATCGGTGACACCGCGGTCCGCACCCTCACCAGATCCCTGCCGACCGGAGCCGAGGGGGCCGCCGAGCAGTGGCAGGTGAGCATCTCCACCAGCACCTCGCTTCCTGTGGAGATCGTCCGGTCCCGCGATGGCCGGGTCGTCCGCCGGATCAACATCGAGAGATGGCAGAAGGTCACCGCGGTTCCGGCCACCACCTTCTCCCAGCCCGTTCCCGACGGGGTGGAGCCAACGGTCGATGACAGCGGGTTCGCCACCACCGACCTGGCAGCCGTACCTCTGCTGGGACGGGGCGAGCCCGTAACCCCGTCGTGGCTGCCACCGGGCTTCGAACTGTCGGTGGTGGCGGTCCGCTCCGAGGCTCCCAGCAGCCGGCCATCCACGTCGGCCGGATCGAACCCCGCTGACATCGGGGTGATGTCGCTCGGCTACCAACACGGCGTCCAGCGCATAACCGTCACATCCCGGGCTGCTGGCGCCGACCCCACGGCCTGGAGTTCGCCGTTCGTGCCGGTCGCTGGAGGTGGCCGGGCTCAGGCCAGAGTCCTGGGTGATGGGCGCTACAACGGGGCCCGGGTGACAATCGACGTCGACGCCCGGGGACGCAGCCGGTTGTGGGGTATCAGCGGCGACACGGTGTTCACCGTGGCCGGTGATCTGACCCCCGATCAGGCGTTCCGGGTAGCCGCCTCGTTCAGGTGAGAACCGCCGGAACCGCCAGATCACCGAAGAACCGTTCCAACGACGCCCGGTCAGGGGCGACGCTGGGCACCACCAGTACCAACAGCACCTGGGCCAGCAACCAACTCACCGCCATCGCGGCATCGATCCCGGGCCGCAGACCATCGGCCTGGGCGACGGCCTCCAGGTACGGGCGGTAGAAGGCATGAATCGTACCGAGTACCCGCTCGTCGGGGTCGAGTTCGGTCCATGGACCCGCTACGTCGGCCCCCGCGAACAACTGGGCCAGTGACGGGGTAGCACGCACGGTCAGCACGGTGTGGACCAGGGCCGCCGTGAGCCGTTCGGTTGGGTCTCCCGGTGCATCCAGTAACTCGCGGCACTCCGTGGCCAGCCGGTTGGAGGCCCTCAGCACCAGGTGCGTGATCAGTTTCTCCCGCCCACCCATGTGACGGTGCACGGTCATCCGGGTGGTGCCGGCCGCCTCAGCCACCTGATCGAGAGTCAGGGCGAGCCCGTAGGCCTCGAAGCAGGCGTCACCGGCCGCCAGAATGCGCTCCCTGGTTCCCCGACCGCGTCTGTTCCCGGCCGAGGGAACCGACGGGTCGGGTTCAGGGGGCGTCACCGTTCTCCACCGCCTGGTACCGACGGCAGGCCTGACCTCTGAGCGATGGGCATTCCCAGGTGGCTTCGGGCATGACCAGATCTGGGAGCACTCCGACCACCAGCCGGGAGGCTGACGCTCCACCCCATGCGACATCACGGGGGGTGCCGTCCTCACCGATGGTGGTGAAGGTCCAGGCCCCGAAGTTGCGACCAGGACTGGAAATGGACACCGCCAGTCTGTCGCCTACGCGGAACGCCTGGGCGAACGACGGGAGAGCAACCGTCACCCTGGTCAGCTTGTTCTTCGGCATCGGCTCGGAGTCAGCCGCCGAGAAGGTGCGGTCGATACGAAGCTCGGTGGACGAGTCGGCTTCGGCCCGGTCGCTCAGACGCAACAGCCCCGAGGTGATCAACCATTCGGTGTCATCGGGGCGGACCAGGCTGATGCTCACCTGAACATCAGCGTCCCCGACCGGAACCGCCATGAACAGCTCGGCGTAGCCCGGTCCTCCCAATACCGCCGGCTGAGTGAAGGGCTCGGTGATGTAGCCGAGAGAGTCGCCGTCGACGAACCGGGTCCAGTCCAGGTCCCAGACCGGGGCCAGAAGCTCATAGCCCTTCTCACCGAAGAAGTCCTCTGACCCCGAGGCCAAGTCGTTGGCGTAACGCGCCACACCATCGTCAGTCGGCGCATCGTCCACCAAGCCACCGTCGCCATCCAGGTAGAACGATCGTGTTTCAGTGCCCTTCGGTGGCCACGACTCGTAGTTGGTCTCGACCAGTGACACCGGAGCTCCGGGTACCTGGCCTCCCGCCCCACTCTCGTACAGAACCCGAATCGGGGGCTCGGACTGGTACGCGGCGAGGGCGTCGTCGTAGCGGTCTGGGTAGTACTGAGCGAAGCGGTCGGGCTGAAAAACGAGCCCCGGAGTACCGAAGGCGTCCTCGAAGTAGGGCGGGGCGGCAGCCCGCAGGCCGTCGTCGAGGTGAGGCACCTGATCGGCCACGTAGAACTGGAGGAACTCCAGCCAGCGGGTCAGAACCTGGGGGGCGTAACCATCGGGGTGCCGGCCGTTGTAGAGGGTCACCTTCAGGTCAGGGCTGTCGGTGAACTCGTCGAGCATGTCGATGAACTGGGGTCCGGTCTGCTCGTCCTGCCAGGCCCCAGCCAGGAACACCGGCACGTCGATACGGGGTACCAGCTTGTCCAGGGCCCGGGCGTCGGCAGACGCCGGGCGGTGGACCAGGCTCTTACCGAAAGCCTCGAAGTCGATGTTCTGCTCCCGCAGGGCCTGGTGAGCTTCGCAGGTCTCGTCGCCGGCCTCGATTCGTTCATCGGTCCATGACATCCCTCCCGCCGAGGACTGGCGGTCACGTTCGGCCAGCCACTGCCGGGTGAAGCCGCCGTTGTAGACGCCGCCCGGCCACTGCTGCAGCCAGGGATCCTTGATCACCGACAGTGGTGCTATGGCCGCCAGGCTCGGAGGGCGAGTGGCGGCGGTGTAGAGCTGGGTGATGCCCGAGTACGACAGACCGACCATGCCGACCTTGGAGCCCTTGACCCAGGGTTGAGTGGCCACCGCCTCGATCACGTCGTAACCGTCCACCTGTTGAGCCCGGTTGAAGACGTCGAACACGCCACCCGAACAGCCGGTTCCTCGCATGTTCACGCCGACAGTGGCGAATCCCAACAGACCGGCGATCATCGACCCAGGCTCGGTCGCGTCGGGATTCGAGACGGCGTAGCCCGAGTACTCGACCACCGTGGGGTAGGGGCCTTTGGACACGGGCCCAGGAAGGCGCACCGTCACGCTGAGCTGGACGCCGTCGCGCATCGTTATGTAACCGAACCAGGAGGTCTCATCTCCCGATGGTCCGATCTTGCCGGCCTGGGACTGGTACCAGTCGGGCTCGGGATGGTCCTCGTAGCCGAGGACCTGGAAGGGCTCGGACACCTGAACCGGCTCGGAGTCCTCGAGTCGGATGGTGTATCCCTTGCCGGCCTCGACCACATATCCCTGGTCGGTCGGCAGCTTGGCGCGGGCTCCGGTCTGGAACTCGGCCAGCTCATGAGGCAGGTACGAGAAGTGGGCTTGGCCGAACTTGTCGGCCTTCAGGATCACCAGCCGACGGCCATCGGCATCGACCAGTGACAGCCGCTGGCGGGGCTCGACACCGGTGACGGTGACCTCTTCGGTACCCGGGGTCACCTCGAAGGCCGCGGCGGTGGTGGGCTGATCAGGGTCGACCTCGACTGGGAGACTGGGAGCGTCCAGCCCGTCGGAACGCTCAGTTCCCTTCGCCCCGGCGTCGCTGTTGCTGCAACCGCTCACGCCGCCCATCAACAGTGCAGCCGAGACCAGCGCGGCTGCGAACCGACGTGACAACACCCTGTTCATGGATCATCCCCTGAGGATCACACTGCCCGGTTATGTGACACACAACTTTGCCATGTCACACAACTGCGAGCAAGGACCACCCGGAGTGGGGTCGATCCTCTGGTCGAATCAGTCAGGGCTCGGGAGCCAACCAGTCCTCCAGACTGGCCTCGTCCCAGTCGTCAGGTCCGTACACGGTGCCGGGCATCGGGGTCATGATGTGCGTCGACCCGCCGGTCACCCACTGGGTCGCCATCTGTTCCCACTGGACCAGACGCTCGTCGGGTTCGGCCTCGTCGCTCAGGCCTCGGGCCGCATCCCGGGCGGCGCGCAGACGGGTCTGCTCG
>CAUJFC010000066.1 GCA_963169755.1 Actinomycetota bacterium
CGACCCCACGACGCGGTACGGCCCCGGGCTGACACCCGGGGCCGTACCGACTTCAGAGCCGAGCGGAGGCGCTCAGCCCATGATCAGGTCCTTGGGGGTGAACTTGGAGGTCTGGCCCTCGAAGTCCAGCACCTCACCCACGTTCACGAAGTGGGCCCCAGCACCGTCGTAGCGGGCGAGCTGGAGGTTCTCGGCCAGGAACGGATCGTCGGCGTCGGTGTGCACCTTCACGCCGTCGATGAGCATCCCCACCCCGGAGATGTCATCGATGTTGTGCATGGCCTCCATCAGCGACACCCGGTCGAGGGTGTCGAGGGTCTTGAGCACCTCGACCAGCACGGCGGCCTGGGTGTAGCCGTAGGCCACGATCCCGTTGTCGGGATCCACGTCGGCGGCCCCGAACTCCTTGAGGGTCTCGCGGTACTCGGCCATCAGCGGGTGATTGGCGAACTCGGGGTTGGTGGGATCCATGATGTTGGAAGCCGCCAGCACCCCGTCGGCGTTCATGCCCGCCAGACCCATGAGGGTCTTGGAGATGCAGGTACCCGACACGAAGGTGATCGGCGCCCAGCCGCTGGCCTTGGCCTTCTCCAACGAGTTGGGGCAGGCCAGCAGGGTGCCACCGCTGAAGAAGGCGTCGGCCTTGGTGGCCGCCAGGCTGGTGATCTGAGCACCCACGTCTCCGGCCCCGGTCGGGTAGGTGGCCACCTTGACCACCTTGATGTCGGTGCCCTCGGTGGCCAGCTTGAAGGCCTCTTCGTAGGCTTTGCCGAAGTCGTCGTCTTGCACCAGCATCGCCACGGTGGCGTCGGGCTTCTCCTTGGCGAGGTAGTCGGCGAAGGCCTTGGCCTCCAGCGAATAGGGCGCCAGGGTCGAACCGATCAGCCACGGGTAGTCGGGGTTGCCCCACGCGGGCGAGCCGGTGGCAGCGAACACGTTGGGCACACAGTTCTCGCCCAGCGCCTCGCGGATGGCGATGTTGTTGGCGGTACCCACCACGTTGAACACCGCGAACGCCTTGGACCCGTCGGTGCCGGCCAGTTCGTTGATGTTCTGGACGGTCTTGGAGGCGTTGTACTCGTCGTCCTTGTCCTTCACCTCGATCTTGTACTTCTTGCCGGCGATCTCCACCCCGCCCTCGGCGTTGACCTTGGCGAAGTAGGCGTTGTAGCCCTTGGAGATCTGAGCGAAGGCCGCGGTCAGACCCGACTGCGGGAACGACGACGCCAAGGTGATGGTGTCACCCGAGATTCCGTCGGTGCCGTTGTCGGGGCACTCCGAGGTGTCGATCATGCCCCCGCCGTCACCACCGTCGCCACCGTCATCACCTGAACCACCGCCGTTGGTGGTCTTGGTGCCCGAGTCGGACTTCTCGTCTCGACCACCACAGGACGTGGCGATCAACGTGAGGGCCAACAAGGCGAGCAGGGCTCGCAGGAAGGGGCTTCGTCGCATGATGGTGCTCCTGGGTTGGGGGATGGGGGGTCAGGCGGAGTCTGGCAGGTTGGCCAGGTCCTTGGGCGAAGGTTGGTCGGCGGGACCTTGGCTCGAGGTGCTCTTGGCGAAACGGGTGGCGAAGCGGCGGTAGAGACCCACCAGCCCGTCGGGCATGAGGAACACCGCACCGATCAACGCCGCGCCCAACAGGGCCGGGGCCATGGCCTCGGTGCCCTCGAAACGTTTTCTGATGGCCACCAGCAGCGCCGCCCCCAGAAACGGCCCGGTGATGGTGGCGGTGCCGCCGATGACCACCGCGATCAGGAACTCGATCGAGTACTGGAAGTAGATGAGCGGGTTGGACCCGTCGGCCACCCGGTTGACCAGCACCGACAGCGAACCCGCCACCCCGGCGTAGGCGGCCGACAGGGCGAAGCTGGCCACCTTCACCTGGGCCACGTTGATTCCCACCGTGGAGGCCGCCACCTCTTGGTCTCGTACCGCGATCATGGCCCGCCCCGCCCGGCTGGCGATGACGTTGCGAGCCACCACGAACAACCCCACCATGATGGCCAGGCACAAGAAGTACTGGTACTGGTCGGCGTCGAGGGCCGGAATCAGCGACTCGACCTGGCTCTGCTTGGGCTGAAGAAGGGGGACACCGCCGGGCCCGTGCACGAATTTCTTGACCACCGAGGGGAACAACACCGCCAAGCCCAAGGTGATGAGCGCCAGATACAGGCCCTTGACCCGCAGCGCCGGGAAGCCCACGAGCACCCCTACTGCCGCTGCCAACAGGGCAGCCACCGGGATGGTGGCCTCGATGTACCAGCCGTGGTTCACCACCAAGATGGCGGTGGTGAAGGCCCCCACCCCGAAGAAGGCGCCGTGACCGATGGACACCTGGCCGTTGAACCCGGTGAGCAGGTTCAGCCCCATGGCAGCCACCGACAGGTACATGACCTGAGCGAATATCTGATTGGTCTCGGCCGGGTTGTTGAACGGCAGACCCAGGGCCACCGCGGCCACCACAACCCCCACCACCACCCGCAACCACGGCACCCGGGACGCCATCACACCCGCTCCACGATGGTGCGCCCGAACAGGCCGTTGGGTTTGACCAGCAGCACCACCAGGATCAAGGCCATCGGCACCACCAGCTCGATACCGGCCAGGCCGATCTGGGGCCCGTACTGGTAGGTGAGCGCCTCGGCCACCCCCACGATGAGCCCGCCGACCACCGC
>CAUJFC010000067.1 GCA_963169755.1 Actinomycetota bacterium
GTCGAGCAGGAAGTCGAACTTCACGCCGGTGTCGACCGGGCTGATCTCGACCGCCCAGGTGTGCCATCCCGAGGGGGTCACCGACGACGGCTCGAAGTTGGTGGACTTCTTCGACAGGTTGTGGCGTCCGTCGAGGTGCAAGGTGGTGGTGGTCTTCCCGGGAACCTGGGAGTGGAAGTACTCCATGATGTCGACCTCGGCCACGCCGGCACCGTTGCGGTGCCGCAGCCAGAAGGCCGGCCACAGGCCCTGGTTGTGGGGCACTCGGGCCCGCATCTCGAAGCGGGCGTAGCGGGGGTAGTAGGTGCCGGTCTCACGGGATCCAAGGAAGCCCGAGGTGTAGTTGCGCACCTTGTCGCCCGGGCAGGTCACCGTCTCCTTGCGGGAGGTGATCTTGAGGGTGCCGTCGCTCACCGCCACGTTCCCGGGGGTGAGGCAGGCGTACTCGTTGTTCCCGTCGCCGTAGGTGTTGTTGTAGAGCGACCACTTCGAGGTGTCGACGGACGAACCGTTGAACTCGTCGCCACCGACAAGGGTCCAACCGGTGGGGGCAGGGTCGGGGGTGGGGTCCACCGGCACGGGATCGCACGCTGCGAATCCGGCGACGGCGAACACCGCTGCTGCTGACACTGCCACCTTGCGGAGAGCTTCGAACTTCATGGTCTGGCCCCGTTCCTACTTCTCGACGACTGGGTCGGAATGGGTAACGGCGCGCCTTGTGAGTGCCTCAAGACCAAAATTCGCCCGTCCGGAGGATCTTCACAAATTACCGTGCAGCGTGGTTTTCAGCTCACAGAATGTGAAAAAGCAGTCACGTAGGGCGGTCATAAATTCGCTCTACGCGGTTGACCTTTCTCACAGCGATGGTGCCACCACTGAACGGTGTCACCTCGGGTGAGGCCCCAGGAGGCCACCACTGTCCTTGGGCTGCTCACACCCCCGCCCGGTCAGAGGCTTCCACCATCGGCTGGTCCGAGGTCGAGAGCGGCATTCAGGTTGCCGCTGCGCAACCCCTCGAGGTCGACCGTCACGTACCGGTATCCCGCCTCCCGGATGGCGCGGACCACGTCGTTGCGGTGCTCGACGAGCTCGGGCAGCCGGCTCACCGGCACCTCGATACGGGCCGTGTCGCCGTAGTGACGCACCCGAAGCTGATCGAACCCCAGTTGACGGAGACCCGCCTCGGCCACCTCCACCTCACGCAACACCCCGAGCGTCACCGGAGTTCCATAGGGGATCCTCGATGCCAGGCAGGCGGCCGCTGGCTTGTCGGCAGTTCGCAGCCCCAACTGCCGCGAAGCGGCCCGGACCATGGCCTTGGAGAACCCGGTCTCGACCAGCGGGAACCGCGCTCCCCCCTCGGCTGCTGCCCGCTGACCGGGCCGATGATCGCCCAGATCATCGAGATTGACGCCCAGGACCACCGTGGCTCCGAGGGCGGCCGTCAACGGGTCCAGTGCCCGCCCGAGGGCGCTCTTGCAGTGATAACAGCGAAGGGCGTCATTGCGTTGGTAGGCCGGGTCATCGAGCTCGTCGGTCAGGACCTTGGACCAGTTGAGACCCCACTCGGTGGCCAGATCCGCACAGTCGCTCAGCTCGGATTCGGGTAGCGAAGGCGAAACCGCAGTTGCACAGTGGACCCGCTCGGCTCCCAGCACTTCGGTGGCAACCCAGGCCACGAACGCCGAATCTGCTCCACCCGAGAACGCCACCACCAGAGAGCTCTGCTCTGCCATCCAGCTCCGCAAGCGGGCAAGAGCAGACGTGACCTCCTCGGGCGACGGGCCATCCCCGGCCCGGGCCTCGACGACTCCCGTCTCGGACATGCCCGAGAGGCTACCCATCGGACTCCGTCCACCCCGAGGTTGGGTCACCACCTCCGATGGGTAGGTCACCCCAGTGCTGATCCATCACCAGGGAAGAGACCTGAACGTGACCGTCCTCGACGACGATGCCACCGTTGCCGACCTGGCCCGCGCCTTGGACCCCACCGGCGGCTGGTCGGACCCGGCTCTGTGGGTCGAGGGACGACCGCTGACTCGGGCGACACCGCTGGACCGGGCCTCCATTCCCAACGGCGCCGAGGTGAGTTCCTCTCCCCCACACCGACCCTCCACCCCACATCTGCTCCCACCCGGCGTCCACCCTGAGCTCGGGAGCAGCCTTCGCCTCCGCTTCACCACCGGCGCCGACCATGGACGGTGTCTGAGCCTGACACCCGGCGAGCAACTCATAGGCCGCCGACCCCCTTCCCCCAGCGTGAGGCTGACCGACCCCACCGTGTCCGCCATCCATGCCCGGCTCACCCAGAGCCCCGACCACCCCGATCGCTTGGAGGTAACCGACGCCGGCTCGACCAACGGCACCGTGGTGGACGGTCGACCCCTCACCAGCGGGGCGGCGACCACCGCCACCGAGGGCAGCATCATCGAGTTCGGGCGAGCGCGAGCGATCGTCGAGCGGAGTCTGGAGTCCGCTCCGCCCGCCGAGGTCCGTACACCGGTGATCAGCCGGCAGCGCACCGGTCGCACTCCCGCGGGCCCACCACCTGAGTCGGTGGCACTTCCCAAGCCTCCGGAGCCTCCGCCCGCCATCAGTCCGGTCGGAGTCGTGGCCATGGCGGCCTCACTGCTGGGGGCCGTCGTGCTGGTGGTGGTGCTCGGGTCCTGGTCATACGCCGTGTTCGCCGCTCTCGGACCGCTGACCATGCTGGCCCAGAACCTGGATTCCCGAAGACGACGCCGCCTGGGGAGCCGCCGGGCCAGACGTCAGGCCGATCGAGACCGAAACGCGCTGGCCGACGCCCTCCGGACCGCCGCTGCCCGGGAACGGTCGCGACGCCAGTCGTACTACTTCGACCCGTTCATCCCCGATGTGCGCCTCGATCCAGTCCACCCGAACTGCTGGGAGCGGCGACTGACCCACGAGGATGCGCTGGCGGTGAGAGTGGGCCACGGCTGTGCTCGCTGGATCCCACCGCTGAGCGGGGACCCTGCCGTCATCGACGACCGCACGGCAGCGCTACTGGCTGAGTTCGATCAGGTTCCCGACACCGTTGTGGGGGTTCAACTGGTCCCAGGACGTCCGCTGGCAATTGTCGGTCCCGCCGCGGCTGCTCGTGGCCTGGTCCGCACCATGGTGACGGCGCTGGCCACCGCCCACGGACCCGCCGACCTGGCCGTGGCCGCCACCTGGCGGGATGCGAGCGACGAATGGGACTGGTTGGGCTGGCTGCCCCACACCCACCATGAGACGGGCTGCTTGTTGGCCGGCGACTCCATCGAGGCGGCGAGCCTGACCAACCGCTTGATCAACATGTACCCGACAGAACCCGACGGCGACGCTGGACCCGACCTGCACCGTCGCCCCACCCTGGTGGTGATCGACCGGGCATCGGAGCGAGATCAACCCGCGGACCGTGTCCAGGCTCTGCTGCGGTATGCAACCCGCCACGGCTGCGGGCTCATTCCCGTGGTGATCCTGCCGGCCGAAGCCGCGGTCCCTGTCGCCTGTACCACCACACTGGAGGTCCGATCCGACGGGTCACTGACGGCGACCACCGATCTGGGAATCAGCGAGCCGGCGATGGCGGCCATGACTCCTCGATCGGTAGCCACTGCCCGAGCCCGCCAGCTCTCCCGGTTCGTCGACCCCGAATTGAACCAACCTGGTCAGGCCCTTCCCACCCAGGTTGACCTCCGGGCGCTCCTAGGTCTCGACAACGCCCGCCCCGAGACGGTGGCGGCCCCGTGGTGGGCCCCCACCGACCACCCACCCCCACAGGCCACCAACGGGAGGAGCACCCAAGGAACCGGTGTCGGGAAACAGGCCGGGGGACGCC
>CAUJFC010000068.1 GCA_963169755.1 Actinomycetota bacterium
GACCTGCTCGGCCACCGCGATGATGTTCTTGTTGTTGGGCAGAATCACCACCTGATCGGCGGGGACCGCCTCGACCGCCTCACGGAGTTGCGCGGTCGATGGGTTCATGGACTGCCCACCGGTGATCACCTGGTGGACCCCGAGCGACCGGAAGATCCGCTTGATTCCTTCACCGGTGGCCACCGCTACCACCGCGGTGGTTACGGGCTCGGGGTCGGGTTCGGGCTCGGCGCTACCAGCGGCCTCCCGGACCCACCGCTCCTCCTCGACCTCTTCGAGCAGGTCGGTCACGCGAATCTTGGTGGGACGACCGATCTCGATGGCGGCCTCGATGGCGGCGCCGATGTCGTCGGTGTGGATGTGACAGTTGAACAGCCCGTCGCCGCCCACCACCACGATCGAATCACCGATGCCGGCCCACACCTCACGGAACGCGGGCATGGCGTCATCGGGCGCTTCCAGTAGGTACATGACCTCGTAGCGGAGGTCGGCCAGGCCCGAATGATCGTGGTCGTGGTCATGGGCGTGATCGCCGACCACCACCGCCGCGGCCACCAGGGTGGGGTCCACCTCGGGCATGGGCCGGCCGTCAACCCGGGTCAGTGCGGCGTCCAGCAGCAAAAGCAGCCCCGTACCGCCGGCATCGACCACCCCGGCGGCTGCCAGGACCGGCAGCAGGTCGGGGGTTCGGGCCAGGGCGTCGCGTCCCGCCGTCGATGCGGCTTCCAACACCTCGATCAGTGAGCCATCGCCAACCGCGGCGGCCCCTTCAGCCGCGCAGCGCACCACGGTGAGGATCGTGCCCTCGACCGGATTACCCACCGCCTCGTAGGCCCCGGTGGCCGCCACCTCCAAGGCCCGGGCCACCTCTGCCCCTCCCACGCTTTCGGCTGAGGCCAGCGACGATGTGAACCCTCGGAGGATCTGCGACATGATCACGCCGCTGTTGCCCCGGGCCCCCATGAGCGCCCCATAACCGATCGCCTTGCAGGTAGCAGCCATGTCGGGCTCGGCGCCTTCGAGTTCGGTCACCACCGATTCCAGCGTGAGCGCCATGTTGGTGCCGGTGTCGCCGTCGGGCACCGGGTAGACGTTCAGTCGGTTGATGGCTTCCTGGTGGAGCCGCAGGGCATCACGAAATCCGATGACCACGTGGCGCAGGTCGCTGGCATCGAGCCGTTCGAGCGTCGTCATGGCGCCGCAGCCTAGAAGCTGGGCCGTCCACAGACCGTCCCGCTATGGACCCGACCCGCGAGCTTGTGGCGCCCCCCGGACAGCCCCTAGCCTTGCCGGTCGGCCCAACCGGGCCTGCGATCTCGACCGCGTGAGAACTTGGAGTGCAGTGATGGCCTCGACCTGTGACGTGTGCGGCAAGAAGCCGTCGTTCGGCATGAGCGTGAGCCACTCTCACCGTCGCACCAAGCGCCGCTGGAACCCCAATATCCAGCGGGTACGGGCCGTCATCGCCCCCGGTACCGTTCGTCGGGTCAACGTGTGCACCGGCTGCCTCAAGGCCGGCAAGATCACCAAGGCCGCCAACGTCTGATCCAATGGACCGCTCGGTCGCCCGATGCGGGTGACCAGATCCCGGCCGATGCCTGCGGGCGTCGGCCGGTTGTCGTTTTTCACCCTGATCACCGGCGTTTTTCACCCTGATCACCGACGTCGATCAGAGGCATCACCACCTCACATGACCAATTCGACGGTCGCGTGTGCGTCATGGCGAGGGGCGCGCCTAGGGTTTTCTGATCCCAAGAGGTGGAGGCGTCTCAGTGCAAGGTGTGATCAAGTCGTACGACCCGGCCACGGGAGACGGCATCATCATGTGCGACACCGACCTCGCGGACTACGACCTCGCCCCCGGCGCACTCCACGGCTCGCCGTTCCGGATGCTCCGCCAGGGCCAGCGAGTCATCTTCGATCTCGATGACAACGGTCAGGCCAGCGGCCTGAGACTGGGGTCCGAGATCGACATGGGCACGCCCGGATTCGGACCTCCCCCCGAGCTCTGAGTCCCCGGCCCACAACTTCATTTGCGTCCAACGGAGGATCACCGATGACTGCCAGCACCAGCAACGCCAAGCTCAAGGCCTGGGTGGAAGAGTGGGCGGCCATCTTCCAGCCCGATGCCGTGCACTGGTGTGACGGGTCGGGCGAAGAGTACGACTCGCTGTGCCAGACCCTGGTGGACGGCGGCACCTTCGAGCGGCTCAGCGACGCCAAGCGCCCCAACAGCTACCTGGCCCTGTCTGACCCTGCCGATGTGGCCCGGGTGGAGGACCGCACGTTCATCTGCTGTGAGAACGAGATCGATGCCGGTCCCACCAACAACTGGCGGGCCCCCGCCGAGATGAAGGCTGAACTGACCGGCCTCTACACCGGTGCCATGAAGGGTCGGACCATGTACGTGGTTCCCTTCTCGATGGGTCCGCTCGGTTCGCCCATCGCCCACATCGGTGTCCAGCTCACCGACTCGCCCTACGTGGCGGTGAGCATGCGGATCATGACCCGCATGGGTCAGGGCGCTCTCGACGTGCTGGGCGACGGTGAATGGGTCCGCTGCCTCCACTCGGTGGGTGCTCCTCTGGCCGAGGGACAGGCCGACGTGGCCTGGCCGTGCAACGCCGACAACAAGTACATCACCCACTTCCCCGAGACCAACGAGATCTGGAGCTACGGCTCGGGCTACGGCGGTAACGCCCTGCTGGGCAAGAAGTGTTTCGCCCTGCGTATCGCCTCGACCATGGCCCGCGACGAGGGCTGGATGGCCGAGCACATGCTCATCGTGGGTGTCACCAACCCGGCCGGCGAGAAGCGTTACATCGCCGGCGCCTTCCCGTCG
>CAUJFC010000069.1 GCA_963169755.1 Actinomycetota bacterium
TCACCCGCGAGGACCGAGCTGCCCAACTGGAGGCCATCACCGAGACCGATGTGGCCCAGCCGACGCTTGGTATCGCGGCCCTGGCGCTCACCCGGTTGCTGACCCGCAACGGGGTGACCCCGACTGCTGCTGGCGGTCACAGCTACGGCGAGCTACCTGCTCTGGCGGTGGCTGGCTGCTTCGATGACGCCACCCTGCTGGAGCTCAGCGCGGCCCGGGGTGGTTCGATCCTGGAGGCTGTCCGACGCTCGGGTGGAGACCCCGGCACCATGGCGGCTCTCTCGCTGCCCCGAGACGAGGTCGCAGAACGGCTGGCCCCATGGCCTTCGCTGGTGATCGCAAACCACAACGGTCCCCGCCAGACGGTGATCTCGGGCCCCACCGAGACCGTTCATGAGGCAGTGGAGGCCTTGGTGGCCGAGGGGGTGAAGGCCAAGGTCCTCCCGGTGGCCTGCGCCTTCCACAGTCCTTTGATCGCCGAGGCTGGCGAGGTGTTCAGCACCCATCTGACCGAAGCCACGGTGAAGGCCCCCTCCATCGCGGTCTGGTCCAACGTGACCGCCGAGCCCTACCCCGTCGATGACCCATCGGCCGTGCGCCGCCTCTTGGCCGAACAGGTCACCGCCGGTGTTCGGTTCGTGGACCAGGTCGAATCCATGTACTCGGCCGGCGTCAACGTGTTCGTGGAGGTGGGTCCCGGTCGGGTGCTGTCCCAGCAGGTGGGGCGGATCCTGGGGGACCGTCCTCATGCCATGGTCGCCTGCGACGTGGCGGGAGAGCCCGGAGTACGCCGTTTCTTGACCGCCCTAGCCGAGCTGGCCGTGCTGGGTGTGCCCGTTGATCCGACCCCACTGTTCGCCGGCCGATCAGCCCCCCTCGAGTTGGGATCACTTCCTCGCCCCACCCCGGGCTGGCGGGTGGACGGGGCCCTGGTGGCCGACTCCACTGGCCGCCCGCTGGCCAACAGCCTCCAGCCCGCCGATCTGCTTCCCGCCCTCGACTTCGGAGTTCCCACCATGACCACCGGATCCGACGACCCCGGTCACGTCGTCCTCGAATACCTACGCAGCGTCCGTCAGATCGTGGCGGCCGAGCGCGACGTGATGCTGCGCTACCTGGGGTCGTCGGTGCCGGCGTCGGCCGCCTTCGACGACTATGCCGGGCTGATCGAGGGGTCGGCGGTGGCGCCGACCGCTCCCCGGGCCGTGGCGGCGACGGTCGCCGCCGCTCCAACCCCGGCGGCCGCGGTGAGTCAGGCGCCGGTGGACCCCGCGGGAACCGCTGCTGCCTCGGCGTTGACCGGTGAGCAACTCATGCACGAGGTCCAGAGCGTGGTGAGCGAACGCACCGGCTATCCGGTGGAGATGCTCGACCCCGATCTCGACCTCGAAGCCGATCTGAGCATCGACTCGATCAAGCGGATCGAGATCGTGGGAGAACTGGCCGAGCGCATCGGGCTGGCGGGCCTGGATGAGTCGGCGGTCGACGAGGAGATGGTGGAGGAGCTGGCTCAGCACAAGAGCCTGCGGGCCATCGTCGAATGGATCGAGGCACTCATCACCGGTGAGTCGTCACCCACCACCGCCGAGTCGGTGGCGGCGGCCCATGCCGCTCACGAGCCCGAGCACCCCCACGGCCCCTTGCCGCCGGTGGCCCAACGGTTCGAGGTCCAAACCACCCTGCTGGGGCCAGCGGTGGCCCTCGGTGACCTGCACGGTGCTCGGGTCGGGGTGGTGCCAGGTCACCAGGTTCTGACCGACACGGTGGTGGCCGCCCTCGAAACGCGGGGGGCCCAGCCCCAGCAGATCGCGGCCGGCAGCGATGAGGGACTCGAGGAGGACCGCCCGGACCTGCTGGCCTCTCTCGACGTGGTGGTCGACCTGTCCTCGACCGTGGATGATGCCGGCGTCGACGCCCGAACGGTGTTCGCCACACTGCAACCGGCTCTGCTGGGCTCGGCCCGTCGGGTGCTGGCAGTGACCCTCACACCCCACGCCGAGCGGGTACCCACCGGAATCCCGGGACTGATGAGGGCTCTGGCCCGCGAACGCCACGACGCCCTTGTGCGCTCGGTCGAGCTTGACCGGTCCGATCTGAGCGGTGACCTGGCACCCCTGGCCGAAATCCTGGTCGACGAGTTGCTCGACCTCGATGCTCCGGCCGCCCTTTCCTGGGCGGGTGGGCAACGTCAGGCTCGGACGGTGGGTGAAGCCCACGACCTGGCCCGCCCCGGAGAGCTGGGCCTGGGATCTGACGCGGTTGTGGTCATCACCGGTGGTGCCCGCGGTATCACCGCCCGGGTGGCCGAAGGGCTGGCGCGGGCCAACCCCTGCCACCTGGTACTGGTCGGCCGATCGGCCTTCCCCGACCACGACGAGGACCCTCGCACCGTCGGAGCCGCCGACCGCCAGTCCCTGCGACGGGCGTTGTTGGAGATTGGCGAACTCAAGACCCCGGCCGAGATCGAAGCTGCCTGTGACCGCATCGAAGCCGACCGTGAGATGCGGGCCACCATCGCCACCCTGCGGTCGTTCGGGTCCGAGGTGACCTACCGGTCGATGGATGTCCGTGACCCGGCTTTCGGAGCACTGCTCGACGAGGTGCGGGCCGCACACGGCCGTCTGGACGGGGTGATCCACGGAGCCGGAGTGCTCGACGATCACTTCCTGCGGGACAAGACCCTCGCCGGGTTCGACCGGGTGTACGGGACCAAGCTCGAAGGCGCCGCCACCATCCTCGAACGCCAGGCCGGGATGAGGTTCGTGATTCTGTTCGGCAGTGTCAGCGGCGTGTTCGGCAACAAGGGTCAGGCCGACTACGCCGCGGCCAACGACGCGCTCGATGCCTTGGCGCGCACTCGCGACGGCCTGCACGGTTGCCGGGTGGTCAGCATCGACTGGGGCCCGTGGGGTGGAGGAGGGATGGTTTCCGCCGAGCTCGAACGTGAATACGCCCGGCGGGGAATCGGTCTGGTCGATCCCGCCGATGGGGTGATGGCGCTGCTCCACGAGGTGGCGGCCGGCTCTGGTCCGTCCCAGATCGTGGTCATGCGCGGCGCCCCCGAGGCGTTCGCTCCCCCGATCGATCACACCCCGGCCAGCGACGACCTGGTGGGTGGGTTCACCACCGGTGACTGATTCTCCGGCCGCCGCCGGAGGTCCGGAGGTGGCCATCGTCGGTATGGCCTGCCTCTACCCCGGCGCGTCCGGAGTCGAGCAGTTCTGGAGCAACATCTGCTCGGGGTTCGATGCCGTGACCGAGGTTCCCCCCAATCGGTGGGACCCGGTGTACTTCGACCCCGCTGGGGGAGCGGCCGACCGCTTCACCTGCAACCGCGGCGGCTTCGTCGACGACGTGGCCCGCTTCGATCCGCTGGCCTTCGGCATCATGCCCGTCGCGGTCGACGGCGCCGAGCCCGATCAACTTCTGGTGCTGGCGGCGGCCGCTGACGCGCTGAGCGACGCCGGAGGTGTCCACGAACGTCTCGATCCCACGCGGGTGGCGGTGATCCTGGGACGCGGCGGCTACCTCGGCGACGGTGTGGCCCGCCTGGACCAGCGGGTGCGTACCGCCCGGCAACTGGTGGAGACCCTTCGTGAGCTGCTGCCCGGGATCAGCCAGGACCAACTCGATGCCGTGCGAGAGCAGTTCCAGGATCGTCTCGGCCCCGAACGACCCGAGAGCGCCATTGGACTGGTGCCCAACCTGGCGGCATCACGTATCGCCAACCGGTTCGACTTCCAGGGCCCCGCCTACACCGTCGATGCCGCCTGTGCCAGCTCGCTGGTGGCGGTGGACCGGGCGGTGGAACTGCTCGGGAGCGGCCGGGCCGACCTGGTGGTGGCCGGCGGGGTGCATCACTGCCACGACCTGACTCTGTGGAGCGTGTTCTCCCAGCTGGGGGCCCTGTCACCTACCGGAACCATCGCCCCCTTCAGTGCCACCGCCGACGGGATCGTGGTGGGTGAAGGAACCGGCATTCTGGTGCTGAGGCGGTTGGCCGATGCCGTCCGTGACGGAAACCGGGTCTACGCGGTCATCTCGGGTGTCGGGCTGGCCAGCGACGGGAGGGACTCGAGCCTCATGAGCCCCCGACCCGAAGGCCAGGTTCTGGCAGTTCGGGCCGCCTGGCGCAATGCCGGTCTGGACCCTGCCGAGGTCGGTCTGATCGAGGCCCACGGCACTGCCACCCCGGTCGGTGACCGAACCGAGCTGGCCACGCTCCGAACGGTGTTCGGTGACCACGACCCCAGCAGGGCTCGTCCGGGTCTGGGGTCGGTCAAGTCGATGATCGGCCATGCCATGCCGGCGGCGGGAGCGGCCGGACTGATCAAGACGGCTCTGGCCATTCACCACGGCGTGCTGCCCCCCACGCTCCACGTCACCGATCCGAACCCGGCGGTGGCCGACTCCCGCTTCCGCCTGGTGACCGAGGCAGAGCCGTGGGAATCCGACGGTGTCCGCCGGGCGGGCGTCAACGCCTTCGGGTTCGGGGGGATCAATGCCCATGTGGTGCTCAGCGAACCACCCGGGCGGCCGCGACGCCCCCGTAGATCGACGACCCAGTCGACCTCGGACGAGCAAGTCCTGCTGCTGGCCGGGCGCGACAGCGCCGATCTGCTTGCCCAGCTCGACTGCTGGCGGCCCGGTGGTGATCGGCTGGCTGTCCCCATCGGAGGCCCGGCTCGACTGGCGGTGGTGGCCCCCGACGAGCGACGACTGACGCTGGCTCGCAAGGTGCTGGAGCGTGGCACCCCCTTCCGGGGCCGCAACGAAGTGTGGTTCGACCCCGACGGGTTGATAACCGCGGGTGCCAAGGTGGCGTTCCTGTTCCCCGGCGTCGAGCCGGTGTTCGAACCCCGAGTCGACGACGTGGCCGACCAATTCGGGATCGATTGGGAAGGGCTGCCCGCCGACCTGTCAACTCTCCAGTCCCAGAGCCGAGGCATCGTGACCGTGGGGCGACTGTTGGCTGCGGCCTTGGCTCGGCTGGGCATCGAGCCCGACGTGGTGGCCGGACACAGCCTGGGGGAGTGGAGCGGCCAGATCGTCTCGGGCATGATCCCCGACGCCGCCGTCGAAGAGTTCCTCGGCTCGCTCCGGCCCGAGTCGATCCAGGTCTCTGACGTGGTGTTCCTGGCACTGGGAGCAGGAGCCGACGTGGCGGCAGAACTGGTCGAGGGTATCGACGACGCCTACGTATCCCACGACAACTGTCCTCACCAATCGGTGGTTTGCGCTCCCGAAGCGGTGGTCGGCGCCGTGGTGGACCGAGCCCGTCAGGCCAAGGTCATGGCCCAGGAACTGCCGTTCCGGTCTGGATTCCATTCGCCCCTGTTCGAGCCGTACGTGGCCGGGCTGGCCGCCCAATTCGGGGCCATTCCCGTCCGGGCGGCCCGGGTTCCGATGTGGTCGGCCACCAGCGTGGCCCCCTACCCCGATCAGGCCGATGCCGCCCGGGAACTGGCTGGTCGCCACCTGGTCGAGCCGGTCCGGTTCCGTCAGCTCACCGAGGCACTGGTGGCCGATGGGGTGGGGGTGTTCGTCCAAGTGGGAACCGGCAGCCTCACCGGATTTGTCGACGACACCCTGCGTGACCATGACGTGCTCACCGTCTCGGCCAACGTCGCCCGCCACGGTGGCGTCGCCCAACTCCGGAGGGTGGCGGCCGCGCTGTGGGCGTCGGGTCTCGACGTGGACTTCGCGGCGCTTGGGCACCGGGTCGAGCTGGCCGAGCCGACCAGCGATGACCGGGCCAGCGGGGCCCGACCGCTGCGGCTGGGCTCGACGCTGGTGCGCGGCCTGGATCCGCTGGTGCCGGACCTGCTGACCGGCTCGCCCGAGACGGTGACTCCGGACGACGCCTCGATGCCGACGGGAGCCCCCACCGAGCTTCTGGCCGAGTTCCGGGCAGCACTCGACGAGGCCGGGGCTGCGGCGCACGCTGTGCTGAGTGCGGCCAGCCAGGCCCCCGCCGTTCCCCGTCGAGTCTCACGGCGTGTCGTCTCCATGCCCGCACCCGCCATCGAGGTCGCGGCGACCGAACGCGAGGTCAGCTGGGAACTCTCGGTCGAGGCTCAGCCGTGGTGGCACGACCACTCCTTCTACGAACAACCACCCGGCTGGCAATGCCTGGAGGATGAGTTCCCGTTGGTCCCCATGACCGCCATCATCGAGATGCTGGCGGCCGAAGCCGAAGCACTGGTCCCGGACACGGTGGCGGTGAAGGTCACCTCGGTGAGAGCCTTCCGTTGGCTGGCAGTGGAGCCTCCGGTATCGGTTTCGGTGAAGGTGGCGATAGACGACAAAGCCACCGCCACCGCCCCCGAGGGAACGACAGTGGTACGAGCCAGTGTCGAGGGGCACGCCCGGGCGATGATCCACCTGGCGGCGAACTGGCTCGCCCCACCCGCGCCGGCGGCTGGACCCGTGAACGGTCACATCGACCTTCCGGTAACTCCCGAGCGCATCTACGGGGAACGCCATCTTTTCCATGGGCCCGCCTATCAGGGGCTCCGGGAACTGCAATTCGGAACCGACGGGGCCCGGGGAGTGTTGTGGACCGGCGACGCCCCCGGGGCGCTTCTGGACAATGCCGGCCAGGTGTTCGGCCTGTGGATGGCCTCGGCGGTCGATCGCGATCGGCTGGTGCTGCCGACCTCGATCGAGTCGATCTCGTTCCACGGTCCTCGTCCCTCGGTGGGCACGATGGTGGACTGTGTGGTCAACTGCACCTCGCTCACTGATCAGGCGGTGCGGGCCGACATCGAGCTGAGTGCGGGTGGTCGGGTCTGGTGTCGCATCGAGGGCTGGGAGGACCGCCGATTCCAAAGCGACGACCGTCTGTTCCTGGTGCTGCGCAAACCCGCCGAACAGTCCCTGGCCGAGGTGCAACCGGGTGGTTGGGTGCTGGTGCGCGAAGGCTGGCCCGACTCGGCGTCACGTGACGTGGTGATGAGGCGATTCCTGGGTGTCGACGAACGCGCCGACTACTTCTCGCGCAACCCCAACAGCCAGCGTCCCTGGCTGCTGGGGCGTATCGCCGCCAAGGACGCAGTCCGTTCGCTGCTCTGGGCCCGAGGTGCGGGGCCGATGTTCCCGGTCGAGGTCACCGTCACCAACGACGATCAGGGACGCCCCGTGGTGGCGGCAGCGGGCGCCGAAGGTGTGGCGGTGTCGATCGCTCACACCGCCGGCATCGGCGTGGCCCTGGCGGCTGCTGGCGGTGAGGTGGGTATCGACATCGAACTGGTCGAGCCTCGCCCGGCATCATTCGAGGTGACGGCTCTCACCGAAGGAGAACGCCTCCGGCTGGCCACAGCGTCGGCAGTCGACCGCGACCGCATCATCACTCGCTGGTGGGCGGCCAAGGAAGCCGCCGCCAAGGCGGCCGGCACGGGCATCGACGGTCGGCCGCGAGACTTCGAGGTGACCGAGGACCACGATGACCGGGTGCGCATCGGGCACCGATGGATCGCCACCCGGCTCATCACCGACCCCGCGGAGCCCAGCGGCTCCGCTCGACCACAGGAGCACGTCGTTGCCTGGACCCTCTCAGACCCCCATGAGTGACGCCCCGCCGTCCACCGAGTCGGTTCTGGCCGAATTGGAACGCATCCTGGTCGAGGTGGTGGGTGACGATCTACTGCTCGACGGGCCGATCACCCTCGAGACCTCCTTCGATGCCGATCTCCAACTCGAGAGCATCGAGTTCGTGGCTCTGTCCGAACAGCTCCTGATCACCTACGGCGAGCAGGTCGACTTCGTCACGTGGTTGGCGGGCATGGAGCTCGACGACATCATCGCCCTGACCGTCGGTGACGTGGTGGGCTTCGTGGTCGCCTCCCTCCAGGGCTGAGCGGTGCCCCAGGTCCAGGCCAACGGCCTCAGCTTCCACGTCCAGGTCCTCAAGACCAACGATGCCGACGACTCGCCTCGCCCCAAGGTGGTGATGCTGCACGGCCTGGTGATCGACAACCTGTCGAGCTGGTACTACACCATCGCCCCGGCGGTGGCCCTGCACGCCGACGTGTACCTGATCGATCTGCGTGGTCACGGGCGCAGCGACATGCCCACCACCGGATACACCGTCGAGGACAACGTCGACGATCTGGTGGCGCTGCTGGACCACTGGGGCATCGACGAGCCCGTTCACCTGTTCGGCAACAGCTTCGGTGGCGTGGTCTCACTGGCCCTGGCCCACCGCCACCCCGAACGGGTGGCCAGTCTGTTCCTGGTCGAGGCCCACTTCGCGGTCGAAGGCTGGGGAGAACACATGGCCGGGAGCCTGGCCCTGGCCGCCTTCGGGCTCGACGAGGACGCCGTGCAGAACTGGCTGGCCGAGAACGCCGACCGCAAGCTGTCCCGGTTGGCCAAACGGGCCGAGCGCTTCCTGCTGGAGACCTCACTGATCGACGATCTCCAGGCCGAACAGCCCATCGGGTGGCTGGCCGAGATCACCTGTCCCACCTTCGCCCTCTACGGCAGCGAGTCCGACATTTTGGACCGGGCCAGAGAGCTCGAGAACAAGGTGGCGGGCTGTGAACTGGAGATCGTGGCTGACTGCACCCACTCGCTGCTCACTGAACAGGCCGCTCTGGTGAGAGATCGGGCGCTGACCTGGATCGACCGGGTGGGTTGACGAGTGGCCAGGTTTCTGTTCGTGGTGCCGCCCTTCGCCGGCCATGTGAATCCCACCGTTCCGGTGGCGGCCGTGCTGGCTGAGCGGGGTCACGAGGTCGGCTGGTGTGGCCTGCCTGGCACCGTGGAGCACCTGCTTCCCGACGGTGCCCGCTTCCTGCCCGCCACCTCTCAGGAGGTGGCCGACTATGTGAACGCCGCCGGTGAGCGCCGACCCGACCTGCGCGGGGCGGCAGCCTTCAAGTTCCTCCAGGAGGAGGTTCTGATGCCGTTGGCCTCGGCCATGGTTGATGGCGTCGACACCGCAGTGGCCGAGTTCCAACCCGATGTGTTGGTGGTCGACCAGCAGGCTCTGGCCGGTGCGGTGGTGGCCCGCCGCCATGGCTTGGTGTGGGCCACGTCGGCCACCACCTCGGGAGAACTGGTCGACCCGCTCGAGGGGTTGCCGCTGGTGGCGGCGGCCATGCACCAGCTCCGGGTTGACCTCCAGGTGGCCCACGGCATCCCCGCCGCGCAGGCCGCGACCGGTGACCTGCGGCTGTCACCTCATCTGGTGGTGGCCTACACCACCGAGGCCCTCTGTGGCCCGATCGACCTGGGTGTTCCGGTTGCCTTCGTCGGCCCGTCGACCCTGGGACGCCCCGAGGTCGACGACTTCGACTGGCAGTCGCTGGATCCCGACCGGCCCACCGTGCTGGTGTCGCTGGGCACGCTCAACGCCGAAGCCGGGGGCCGGTTCTTCGCGGTGGCGGCCGAAGCCTGCCGCGATCAGCGATTCCAAGCGGTGTTCGTGGCCCCGACCGAACTGGTTCCCGATCCGCCCCCCAATGTGACGGTACGACCCCGGGTCCCCCAGCTGGCGTTGCTGCAAAAAGTGCAGGCGGTGGTTTCCCACGCCGGGCACAACACGGTCTGTGAGAGCCTGGCTGCTGGGGTTCCGTTGGTGGTGGCCCCGATCCGCGACGACCAACCGGTGGTGGCCGATCAGGTGGTGCGCGCCGGTGCCGCAGTCCGGGTGAAGTTCAGTCGGGTCCGCGCCGATGCCCTGCGGGCCGCCATCGAGCAGGTGCTGACCGACCCCGACCTGCGGGCTTCCGCCGACCGGATCCGCCAGTCGTTCGAACAGGCTGGTGGGGCAATCGCCGCGGCCGCCGCACTGGAGGACTTGTTGACCTGAGCGGTCCTCACCCAGTCCGGGCTACGGTCGCCGGATGGGGTCGGTTCCGGTCGACCCGTTACCGCAGAGGGGATCAGGGGTGAACGACCAACTGCCGTCGACGCGTTTCGTCCACGCCAGCCGGACCGGTCGGCTCGGCCGATCGTTGGTGGTGGCGGCCACCTTGGCCCTGCTGACAGGAACCGCGGCTGGGTGTTCCTCGAGTGACGACGACCGCGGGGCGAATGGGTCTGGGACCGATCGATCCACCACCAGTGCCCCAGCTATGACTCCGGCTCCGGCCGAGCTGGAGTCGGCGTTGGCCGCCACGGTGGCCGAAGCTCCCGACTGTGAATGGTTGGCTCCCGGTGAGTGCCTGTTCCCGTTCCCATCCTCGCGGTTCGAGGTCGACGATGCCGCCACCGTCACCGGGCGGCGGCTGGTCTTACCGGCCGGAGCGATGCCGGTGAACCGGGCGGGGGTGGCGGTGGACCCCGAGCCCTTCTCCCGTAGCGACGGTTGGGGTGTGGGTACTCCGATCATGGTCACCATCGCCGGTGTGGATCCTGTCGCATCCCATTTCCCCAGCGAAGCCGACCCGTCGAGCTCGATGGACAAGGACAGCGGCACCGTGATCGTCGACCTCGACTCGGGTGAGAGGGTGTCGCACTGGACCGAGGTCGATGCCCGACCCGAGATCGATCCAGCTGATCGCACCACCGTCCTGCTCCATCCGTTGGTGATGCTCGAGCCCGGGCACCGCTACGCCGTCGGTGTCGGCCAGCCATTCGACACTGCCGGCGAACCGATCGCCATCTCCGATGGGTTCCGAGTGATCCGTGACCGACTGAAGACCGACATCGAGCCGGTGGAGGAACGCCGGGGCCGACTCGACGAGGCGGTGGCGGCAGTGGATGCCGTCGGTATGGCACGGGCTGACCAGTGGCTGACCTGGGACTTCACCGTCATGAGCCGTGAGAGCCTCTCCGGTGAGCTGCTGGCCATGCGTGACCTGGCGGCCGCCGAGTTGGGCGAGGGCGCGCCGGAGTTCACCATCACCGAGGTGCTCACCACCGACGACGACGGCGGCCCGCTACCCGAGGGTGTGGCCCGCCGGATCCGCGGCACCTACGAGGTGCCGTCGTTCATCGAGGGTGACGGCTCACCTGGCCAGGTGATGGCTCGGGACGCCAGCGGTGAGCCCCGGCTGACCGGCACCTACTCGGCCCCCTTCACGTGCTCTCTGACCACCACCCAGATGATCGGGACCCGACCGGCCCGGCCGGTGGTCTACGGCCACGGACTGCTGGGAAGCTGGGAGGAAGCCGAGCGGGGCGATCTGGGGTTCGCCCGGGACAACCTCATGGTCTGCGGAACCTCGTGGATGGGGATGTCCGAGCCCGACATCCCCTACGCCGTGTCAACCCTGGCCGACATGAACGGCTTTCCCAGCGTGGCCGACCGACTGCGCCAAGGGGTCATCAACCAGCAGGCCCTGGCCCGGCTGATGAGTCGGCCCGACGGGTTCACCTCGGCCCCCGAGTTTCGCACCCTCGATGGAGCCCGCACCTTCGAGGGTGATGTGTCCTATGAAGGGCACAGCCAGGGCGGAATCATGGGAATCATCGCCACCGCCGTCTCGACCGAGTGGACCCGAGCAGTGATCGGGGTGCCGGGTATCGACTACGCAACCCTCATTCCCCGATCCAACAACTGGCAGACCTACGGTCCGGTCATCGCCGGTGGCTACGACCGGCCGGTGGATGGTCTGCTGATCCTGGCTCTGCTCCAGCAGCAGTGGGATCGGGCTGAAGGCTCGGGCTACGCCCGCTACCTGACCCACAACACCCTTCCCGGCACCCCAGAACATCAGGTGATCATGCAGGTGGCCCTGGGAGACCATCAGGTTGCCAACGTCACTGCCGAGATCGCGGCCCGAACCGCCGGGGTGCCGATCAGGGTCCCGTCGGTCGACGACGCCGGCTCGGACCGGATCCTGCCGCCCTTCCAGATGCGCACGGTGAAGGCCGGCGAAGAGGCGTCGTCGTTGTTGGTGTACTGGGACGCCGGAACCCTTCCCGCCCCTCTGGGCGGGGTCAGCCCCGATATGGCCGATCCGTGGTCCAGCCACTGCCAGCCGGGCTCAGCTCGCACCCGCACCATCGAGAACGCCGCCTGCGCCGATCCTCACGAGTTCCCCCGGCGTACCCCCGACGCTCAACGCCAGCGAACTCAGTTCTTCGAGACCGGAGTTGTCTCGGATGTCTGCGGACCTGGCCCCTGTCGCACCGAGCCGCGGGAGGGGTGATGGTAAGTGACCAACTCTGTCGACGTCTCGGACTGTCGAGATGCGGTCAGGTCCGGGTAGCCTGCGGCGAACGACGACGCCCCGGAGACGAACCAGATGGCCATCGACCAGCCAGAGCGCACCTCCCCTGACCGGTCGACCTCGGATCGCTTCGCGGTCACCGGCCTCACCTTCGACGACGTCCTGTTGGTTCCGGCCGCCAGCGACGTACTGCCCAACGAGGTGTCAACCGCCAGCCCGCTGGTGCCAGGTATCACCCTGAACGTGCCGATTCTGTCGGCCGCCATGGACACCGTCACCGAAGCCAACCTGGCCATCGCCATGGCCCGGGCTGGTGGCATGGGTGTGATCCACCGAAATCTGTCGGTTGACGACCAAGCGGCCGAGGTCGACAAGGTGAAGCGCTCCGAGTCCGGCATGATCGTCGATCCGGTGACGCTGGGTCCCGACGCGCTGGTGGCCGACGCGCTCGACCTGATGGCCCGCTACAAGATCTCGGGAGTCCCGATCACCGACTCAGATCGGCGGCTGGTGGGCATCCTCACCAACCGTGACCTGCGCTTCCATCAAGACGTGACCCAGCGCATCGGCGACGTCATGACTCATGAGGGTCTGGTCACCGCCCCGGTCGGTACCACGCTCGAAGAGGCCGAGGAGATCCTGGGTCGACACCGCATCGAGAAGCTGCCGGTGGTGGACAGCGATGGCCGACTCTCGGGCCTGATCACCGTCAAGGACATCCAGAAGCGGATTCAGTACCCCGACTCGACCAAGGACGACCAGGGACGTCTGCGCTGTGCCGCGGCGGTGGGAACCGGCCCCGACGCCTTCGAGCGGGCTGCGGCCCTGGTCGACGCCGGTGTGGACGTGTTGGTGGTCGACACTGCTCACGGCCATTCGGCGGGGGTGCTGGCCATCGTGGCCAAGATCGTGGCCGAGTTCCCGGTGCCCATCGTGGCCGGAAACGTCGCCACCTACGACGGCACCCGGGCCCTGCTCGATGCCGGAGCCTCGGCGGTCAAGGTCGGGGTCGGGCCCGGGTCCATCTGCACCACTCGCGTGGTGGCCGGAGTCGGTGTACCTCAGCTCACCGCCATCGCCGATGCCCGCGCCGCTCTCGAGGGATATGACGCCTGTTTGATCGGTGACGGAGGTATCCAATTCTCGGGCGACATCGCCAAGGCTTTGGCCGCCGGCGCCGACACCGTGATGTTGGGCAGCTTGCTGGCCGGTGTGGACGAGAGTCCGGGCGATGTGGTGCTCTACCAGGGAGAGCGGTTCAAGGAGTACCGGGGAATGGGCTCCATGGGGGCCATGAAGACCCGCTCGTACTCCAAGGACCGCTATTTCCAGGGCGATGTCATCGACGCCGAGAAGCTGGTGCCCGAGGGCATCGAGGGGCGGGTGGCCTACAAGGGGCCGGTACGTCGAATTCTGTTCCAGCTCACCGGTGGCCTCCGCCAGGCGATGGGCTACTGCGGGGCCGCCACCATCGCCGACCTCCAGCAGGCTCGGTTCGTGCGAATCACCTCGGCTGGGCTGCGTGAGAGCCACCCCCACGACATCACCATCACCGCTGAGGCCCCCAACTACTGGAAGGGCTGATCCCACTACCTGGGAGGCGGCACCGTCCATAGGTCGAATGACA
>CAUJFC010000070.1 GCA_963169755.1 Actinomycetota bacterium
TCGGGAGCGCTCCGCCCCGGTCGTATGGAAACCGATCGCCTGGCCACCCGGGTGGCGGTCGCGGCCGGACGCGAGCTCAAGACCATCACCTCCCCGCTCAACGGCGAAGTTCTGGGTGCCGTGCCGCTCGGAACCCGTGCAGACGTGGAGGCGGCGGTAGCCGAGTGTCGTCGGGTGCAGCGCCGCTGGGCTCAGACCCCGGTGAAGGAACGGGCGGCGGTGCTGTTGCGCTATCACGACCTGGTTCTCGACCACCAGGAGGAGTTGCTCGATCTGATCCAAGCCGAGAACGGGAAGGCCCGGATGTGGGCGTTCGAGGAGATCATGGATCAGGCGGTCACCGCCCGTTACTACGCCCGACTGGCACCGCGGGCCCTTCGGCCGTCCAACCGCCTCACCGCCGCTCCGGGTCTGATCACCGCCAAGGAACACCACGTGCCCAAGGGTGTGGTCGGGGTCATCTCTCCCTGGAACTACCCGCTGGTTCTCGCGCTCTCCGACGCGCTGGCCGCCCTGGTGGCCGGAAACGGCATCGTCATCAAGCCCGATTCCCAGACTCCTTTCACGGCGCTGCGGGCCTTCGAACTGCTCGAACAGGCGGGTCTGCCCGAGGGTCTGGTACAGGTGGTGACCGGGCCGGGCACCGAGGTGGGTGGGGCGATCATCGACCTCACCGACTACGTGATGTTCACCGGCTCCACCGAGACCGGACGGACCATCGCCCAGCAGGCCGCAGGCCGGCTGGTGGGATTCTCGGCTGAGCTCGGCGGCAAGAACCCCATGATTGTGATGGGCGACGTGGACCTGGACCGGGCGGTTGAGACCGCCGCCGTTGGCTGCTTTGCCAACACCGGTCAGCTCTGCATCTCGATCGAGCGCATCTACGTGGATCAGGCGATCGCCACTGCGTTCACCAACCGGTTCGCCGCCCGAGTCAACCAACTCCGCTTGGGCGCTGAGCAGGACTACGGGCCCGAGGTCGGGGCGCTGGCGTCCAAGGCCCAGCTCGACAAGGTCACCAGCCACATCGCCGACGCTGTGGCCAAGGGTGCCCGGGTGGTGGCGGGCGGTAACCCCCGTCCCGACATCGGTCCCTTCTTCCACGAGCCCACCGTGCTCGCCGATGTGACCGAGGAGATGGACGTCTGCCGCGAGGAGACCTTCGGCCCCGTGGTGTCCATCTACCCGGTGGCCTCCATTGACGAGGCCATCGACCGCGCCAACGACACCGAGTACGGACTCAACTCCAGCGTGCTGTGCGGTGACGTGAAGCGAGGCAAGGCGGTCGCAGCCCGCCTGATGTCGGGAACTGTCAACGTGAACGACGGCTATTCGTCGGGCTGGGCCTCGCTGGACGCTCCGATGGGCGGAATGAAGGCCTCAGGCGTCGGACGCCGCCATGGACGCGAGGGTCTGCTCAAGTACACCGAGTCCCAGACCATCGCCGTGCGTTCCCCGCTGGCCGACAAGGTCATGGCACCCGGTGACGATGCTCCGGCGTTCGCCCGCCGCTTCACTGCCCTGCTCCGCAAGGCCAAGCACCTCCCCCTCTGAGACAACTGACACCAACGTGACCACCGACCCTTCGGTACCTGCTCCGTCACCGACCTCACCGCGGCCGTCCGGAGGTGGGACCGGCGCCGGGTTCCAGGTAACTCGTCGGATGATGATCGCCGCCGCGCTCCTGCTCACCCTGACGATCGTGGGTGGTACTGCCCTCACCGCCGTGATGATCGAAGACGGTCCCCGCCGCGACACCTGGGGGCAGTTGACCGAGCAGGGGGGGTCCAAGCCCCACATCATTCCCAGACCCAACGAGGGCCGTCCGCCCGAGGATCCAGGTGACCGAGGTGGCTGGGCTCAGTTCATGGTGCTCGGCCTCATTGTGGTGTCGGTCGGTGGTATCGCCACCGTCATCATCCGAGGAACCTCCGCCTCACGAGCCCGACGAGCCATGTGGCTGGCGGCTGCAGAAACCGGGCGCGACGGGGCGCTGGATCATCCCCACGTCAACCAGTGACAGCACGCCGCGGTACGAGGACCTCGGTCCGGTGCCAGGACTCTCAGGCGAGAAGCGACACCAACGCCCAGATGGTGGCGACCAGACCGATACCAGCCATGACCATCGACCGGGCCACCGGTGCCTGCTGGAGGTCACCGTCTCGTCGGTCCGAGGCCGGAGGCGGCCGCAACACCGCGGCCACGTTGCCGGCCAGCAGTGCACCGCCCATGGCGAGTATCAACCAGACCAGGAGGTCATCGCCCAGGAACGGGGTGAACGATTCCTCGGCGAGCACCCAACGATGCAACCACACGATGTCCAAGGCTAACTACCGACCGACGTGCCTACCCACCGCAGCCGAGGTCCTCACTAGCGGAATGGTCGCCGCCCGAGAGTGCTTTCACCTCAAGCCCGGGTGTCCGGTGCCGATCAATACCTCAAGACCAGCGGCCTTCGCCCCCGCGGGTCCCAACGGGGCAGGAGCGGGGGTCACACCTTCTCCCTCCACACATCGTCGCCGCATCGGTCCAGGATGGGGTGGCGGGTGCCGTGGCCTTCGCTCCCCCCACCCGACCTGGGGCCCGTGGTGACCACAGACCAGAACCCCACCTCCAGTGAATCGAGTTCTACCGCGGGCCGGATTCACCGGTGGACGGTGGGGGTGGCAACGGTGGCGGTACTGGTGGCGCTGGCCGGGCTGTTCCTCGGTACCCGACCCTTGGCCACTCCCACCCAGGACTGCGGAACACCGTTCACGTTCCTGCTCCGCGGGCGTCTCGACGAGTTCCACGACCCTGCCCAGCCCCCACCCGGGGCCACGTCCGCCGAGGTGGAGGCCAACAATTCTGAGCCATGCCAGCAGCGGGCCGCCGATCGAGCCCGCCCCGCGGCCATTGTCATGGTCGGCGCTACGACGGTGGGGGCGGGAGCCGCCCTGGTCGACCTAGGGGTGAGAGGTACCCGGTGGTACCGCGCCCGACCACCACGACCCTGACAGTCGAGAGCACCGCGACCGGGGGACTCCAGCACAGACGAGCAAGGAGGTGCACCGACCAGACAAGCACGGCATGGCTGAACCGAGGCGAAGCCGAGGTC
>CAUJFC010000071.1 GCA_963169755.1 Actinomycetota bacterium
TCATCGCCCATCCGGCTCAACCGCCGCTGGCGTGATGGCCGGGGCCTGATCTTCATGGCCGTCGGCCATCCACCCAGGCCACGACAGCCGAGGATCGCGCGGTGGGCGGATTGGGTCGTCGAGCGGTTGGCCGTGACGAACCAGGGTCCTCACCACCGGAGTTCCCTCTTCGCTCGAACGAGGGTCGGGCTCTCCTACCGCCTCGACCACCCGCGAGCCTCCGGCGGCGCGGCCCACCTGCACCACCAGATCCACCGCGGCAACCAGTTGGGCGCGGACCGCCGGCAGCGGCAACCCCACCCCAGCCAGCAGTACCAGGGTCTCCAGGCGGCTGAGGGCATCGGTCGGGCTGTTGGCGTGCAGGGTGGACAGCGAGCCGTTGTGGCCCGTGTTCATGGCCTGCACAAGGTCGAGGGCCTCTCCTCCACGGACCTCGCCGATGACCAACCGATCGGGTCGCATGCGCAGGGCACTGCGAACCAAGTCGCGGGCAGTCACCGCCTCGGCCCCCTCGATCGATGCCGGGCGAGTCTCCAGCCGGATCACATGGTCCGAAGGAAAGTGCAGCTCAGCAGCGTCTTCCACCGTGATCACCCGCTCGGACGGTTCGAGGCCCGCAGCCAGAGCGTTCAGCAGCGTTGTCTTGCCCGAGCCGGTGGAGCCGATGACCACGATGTTGGCCCGGGACTTCACCGCCCATGTCAGCAATCGTCTGACCGCTGGCGTCGCCATGTCGGCCAACGCCACACCCCGTCGATTGAACCTCCGGATGGTCAGGCAGGGCCCGTCCACCGCCAGGGGAGGCACGATCACGTGCACCCGGCTGCCATCGGCCAGGCGGGCGTCGGCCACCGGGCACAGTGGATCGACCCGCCGCCCCAACGGAGCCAGAATTCGCTCTATCACCAGGTCCACCGAGGCGGCGTCGAGATGCAGGTCGGTCACCTCCAGAGCACCGTTGCGTTCCACCCAGACCGCGCCGGTGCCGTTGACCAGAACGTCTGTGACACCTGGATCGGCCAGAAGCGGCTCGAGCGGGCCGAGACCCGCCATGCGGGCCCGCAATCGATTGACGGTCTGAGCCACTTGGAACGGCGAAGCCAGCGGGTCGACCCGTCTCACCAGTTCGCCGATCGCCTCGGACGCTGACGCCTGACGAGGGTCTGATCCGTCGAACCCGGGGTCTCCCCCGGCCAGCAACTGGCGGTGTACCAGGTCTTCCAGCTCAACGCCGTCGACCATCCGGTGCCCGAGGGCGATTCGATCGCCGGTCACGCCACCTCCCTCAGAGCCGACATGAAGCTGCGAGGCACCCGCGACAACAGCAGGCCGCTGTCCACGGCGCGCGCAACCGCCGGGTCCACCGCCAGTGATGCCACGATCGGCAATCCCAGGCATTTGGTGAGATCGGGATCGTCGAGGACCCGTCCCACCTCGCGCACCACCACCACCCCTGAGGGCCGGACCGGAAACTCTCTCGCTCGGCGGACCGCCAGATAGCAGGGCCGTATCACCAGCAGTGACCGGGCGGCGTCGACCGCCAACCTCTCGGCTACCGGCTTGGAGGTGGCCTCGGACAACGTGCCGCAGTCGATTACTACTGGGCGCCCCGACGCCGCCAGTACCTGGCGTAGAAGGTCTCCACCTCGCTCCGGCAAGGGGCCGTGTCCCCGGTGAAGCAGGGTCAGCCCCGGGGCTACCGGCTCTTCGAGGCGGGCCAGAGCATCGGGCGGGACCGAAGGCACCGCCTCGAGCCACTCGGACACTCCCGGCCCACTCGGAGGTGTCATGCCCAACGCCATCGGCAGATCTCCGGCCAGGTCGACCAGCAGAACCGGCGCATCCGACCGGCTCCTCCCAGCCAACGCCAGCCCGGCGGCGAACACAGTGGCGCCGGAACCACCCTTCACAGACCAACAGGCAGTGATCACACGGCCTCCCACATCGCATGACAGCTCGCGGGGAAGGCGGCTGGACGGTGTTTACCCCGACCGACGACCTCTCACACCTGCCCGGCCCAAAACGTCATCGACCGGCCCCGAGGAGCCGGTCGATGACGGGTTGTCGAGTCCGGTCGGCGTTCCCCGACCGGAGGGGCGGATCAGACCGTCTTCACCTTCTTGGCCACCACGGTGGCCAAGGCGGCGAGGACGACGAGGATGAGCAGCTTCTTCATGTCCCCGATTGTAGAGAGCCGAATCGCGACGTGCCGGGCGGATTCAGACGGCCAGAAGATCTCGGGCGCCAGTGTCTGACGACGGGTGACGCAGCTTGGACATGGCCCGAGCCTCGATCTGTCGGATCCGCTCACGGGTCAGGTTGAAATGCTCGCCCACCTCTTCGAGGGTGCGAGGTTCTCCACGGTCCAAGCCGAAGCGCAGCTTGAGAATCTCTCGCTCGCGGTCGTCGAGTGGTGACAACAGCCGGGCGATCTCCTCGGGCAACAAGGCAGTGGCCGCCACTTCGAAGGGCGACTCGGCTGAGCGGTCTTCGACCACGTCGCCCAGCTCGGCATCTCCGTCTTCACGTAGCGGCTCGGACAGTGACAGTGGCTCGGCCGCGAACCGTAGGGCCTCGGTGACCTTGTCTTCTGGCATCTCGACCTCGGCCGACAACTCGGCCAGGGTGGCGGGACGACCCAGCTTGAGCTCGAGGCGGGCCCGGGCCTTCTGGAGACGGGCCAGGGTGTCACCGGCGTGGACCGGCAGACGAATGGTGCGACCGGTGTTGGCGATACCCCGGGTGATGGCCTGACGGATCCACCAGGTTGCGTAGGTGGAGAACTTGAAGCCCTTGCGCCAGTCGAACTTCTCGACGGCGTGCATGAGGCCGAGGTTGCCCTCTTGAATCAGGTCGAGCAGCGGGAGACCCGATGCCTGGTACTTCTTGGCGATGGACACCACCAGACGCAGGTTTGACTGCACGAAGGTGCGTTCGGCCTTCTCGCCGTCGCGCGCCAGGCGCCGCAGTTCACGTTTGCGAGCGGCGGTCAGCCCCTTCTCACCAGCCTCCAACTCGGCGCGAGCGGCGTTCCCGTTCTCGATGGCCTGAGCGAGGCGAACCTCGTCGTCCTTGGTGAGCAGCGGGTACTGGCCGATGTCGGTGAGGTAGAGGCGAACGAGGTCTTCCTCGTCTCGTTCCACTCGCTCTTTGGCCATATGGCACCTGTTCCTAGATCTGGTAGCCAACCGGTCTGAGGACCGGTGAGGGTCACGACCTGCGCTGGCCTGGTCGCGTATGCTGCGAATCGACTGCGGGTCCTATCAGGTTACCGATCGGGTCAAGTGACCCAAACTTCCAGCAAAACCGCAGGTTTTGATGGTGGCAGTTGGCACTCAGGGGGTCGCGCGTGGTGAGGTCGGGACTGTCATGAGCGAACTGACCCCACCCAGCGAGTCCCCTACCTGGGTGCTTCTGGACGCCACCGCCGAGAATGCCGATGATCCTCACGGCTTTCCGATCCCTTCTGAGGAGGAACGGGGCGGCCTGAAGCCCGGTGACACGGTCAAGTTGGTAGTGGTACTCACCGAGGCACCCCAGTCCGGTCCCAACGCCGAACGTCGCTGGGCCGAAGTGGTGTCGGTCGAACTGGACCAGCACCAGAGCCCCAGGTACCTCGGCCGGGTGACCGATGACCCCTCGGTGGTGACCTCCCTGCGGGTCGGAGACCCGGTCACCTTTGACCAGCGTCATGTGGCCGGGATCGCCATGGCGCCTGAGGAGGTGGCATTCGCGGTGGATCACCGAGCCCTGGTGACCCTCGACGCCGCCGAAGCCAAGGTGCCGCCCGGATGGGTGTCCCACGACGAGCCGGTGGCCGACGACGACAGCGGTTGGACGGTGTGTGTGGGTGACGAGCCGCCCGGCATCTTCGACGGCGACCCCGACGAGGTGACCAGGTCGCTCACCCTGGGGGAACTGGTGCTGCGTCACCCGGCCCTGGTCGAGGTGTTCCAGGCCGGCGAGGGCGACTGGCTGTACGACCCCGCTCTGACCCGCTACGTACGCGTCAAGCCGACGTCCAACGGCTCAGAGGACTCAACGCCCAGTAGGCCCGTAGACGAGGTGGATCCCGCGGAGCGCTGAATGACCGATCGGCGGCTCAGCTACCCAGCTCAGCCAGGCGCCGCCGGTCGGCGGTGACCAGCCGTTCGGCCCACATCAGCGTCGCGGCGACCGGGGCATCGGCAGGGCCAACGGCCGCCGACCGGTGCGCCTGATACCGCTGCGCCAACCAGGCCAGACCGGCATCGACCTGAGTAGGCCCCGCAAGCGCGGGCCAGTCGTCGACCTGAAGCACGAACTGGGCACGGGCCATCTCGGCCAACTCTGGAAGCCGCTGATGCCATTCGTGAGCCGCCCGGGCTCGGTTGGCCCTCACGGCCCACAGTGCCACCCGACGCTCAGGGTCCAAGCCGTCACCGGCCAGCACCTCGGTGAGGTACTGGTGCATGGCCAGCTCGGCCCAGCACGATCCACCCACCCAACCGGCGGCGTCTCGGATCAGAAGTCCACTGGGCACCACGACGGTCACCGCCACAGGTTGGTGGGACCCCACCCGGCCCGTCAACCAGCGCTCAGCCTCATCCCGCTCATCCCGCTCATCCCAACTCAGTGGGCAGGGGGATGGGATCTTGGCCTCGTCGCCCTCCGACCTCGGCCACCACCACTCCGGCCAGGATCAGGGCTGCCCCCGCAGCTCCGCCCAGCCCCAGGCTCTCACCGGTTGCCGCGCCCAGCACTCCCGCCGAGACCGGCTCCACCAGCAGGATCAGCGCCGCCTGAGCCTCGGGCACCACCCGCTGACCCCAGGTCATCAACGAGAAGGCAGCCGCGGTTGCCCCAACTGCGGTGAACGCCACTGCCGCCCACACCCCGGCGTCGAACCCGAAGCCTCC
>CAUJFC010000072.1 GCA_963169755.1 Actinomycetota bacterium
CGGGCAGCCGCACAGGCCGCTCGAGCCTGATCGACCGAGGCATTGGGGGCCACTCCCACCACCTGTTCGGTGGACGGGTTGATGATCTCGTAGCCCTCGGGCGCCGCGACCTTCTCGCCGCCGATCAGCAACGAATACTCACTCATACCGGATTGACCCCACTTGCGGATTCGGCCCGGCGAACCGCCGGGTGATGACGACGTGATCTGGCGGTTGTCGGTCGGCGTCGCCGCCGACCCGGGCCGCCACCATCCATCGACCGGGTCGGGCCTCTCCCTCTCCCAGAGGCCCGACCCGATCGACAGAGAACTGCGTCTCAGGGCGCGAAATCGAGATCCAGCAGCTTGATGGCGTTGCCCCGGACGATCTTGCGGACCACATCCTCGGGGAGATGCCCCATCATCGACATCGCCGTCTCGCGAGAGTGGGGCCAGGTGGAGTCCGAATGGGGGTAGTCGGTCTCGAAGCAGGCGTTGTCGACACCCACCTTCTCGATGTTCTCCAGGCCGTAGTCGTCGGCGAAGAAGCAGCCCAGGATCTGGCGGTAGTAGTAGGTGGACGGCGGTTCCTTGACGATGTCGGCCACCCCACCCCAGGCCCGGTTCTCTTCCCACACCCGGTCAGCCCGCTCCAAGATGTAGGGCACCCACCCGATCTGGCCCTCCTGGTAGGCGATCTTGAGGGTGGGGTACTTGGCCAGCCAGCCCGAGAACAGCCAGTCGGCCATGGAGCTCATGGCGTTGCCGAAGGTGAGGGTGGAGCCCACCGCGGCGGGGGCGTCGGCCGAGGTCGACGGCATCTTGGACGACGATCCGATGTGCAGGTGGATCGACACACCGGTCTCGGCGCAGGCCTGGAACAGCGGCTCCCAGTAGTCGGTGTGAATCGAGGGCAGCCCCAGATAGGGCGGGATCTCACTGAAGGTGATGGCCCGCACGCCCCGCTCGGCGTTGCGGCGAACCTCGGCGGCGGCCAGGTTGGCGTCCCACAGCTGCACGATGATCAGCGGGATCAGCCGGCCGTTGGTGCCGCCGCACCACTCCTCGACCATGAAGTCGTTGTAGGCCTTCACACACAGGTCGGACAGTTCCTTGTCCTTGGCCTCCATGAAGGTCTGACCGCAGAAGCGGGGGAAGGTGGGGAAGCACAGCGAGGCCTCCATCCAGTTGGCGTCCATGTCCTCGAGGCGGGCCTTCTGGTCCCAGCAGCCCTTGCGCATGCCCTCGTAGGTGACTCCGGTGACGGTCACCTCGTCACGGGGGAAACCGACGGCCGCCGCCAGGCGGGTGTGGGGGATCTTCTTGTCCTCGTAGACCCACCAGTCACACAGCTCGCCGTCTTCGTCGGGCTGGTAGCTGAACACGCCGCCCACGAACTGCATGGTGCCCCGCTCTCGCACGATGCGCGGGCCCACGTCGTGGTACTTCTTGGGCAGCCGGTCGAGCCACACGGTGGGGTGCTCGATCACGTGATCGTCGATCGAGACGATCTTGGGGAAATCCTCAGCCTTGATGGTGCCTGCTTCGGTCATGGACATGATTCTACCTCAAATCTGACGGGTCGTCAGAAAGCTGTTGGGGGTTTCGGATCGGAGAGCAGATGGGGTCATGGGGGTCACCAGAGCTGGTCGGTATAGGTGTCGGTGCCGGGCACGGTGGCCCGCAGGGGCGCCACCAGCACCAGCTCTCCCAGCCCAGCGGCAGAGAACTCGCGGCCCAACGGCGCGAAGCGTTCAGCCCACACCGCCGGCAGGTCGTCGTCGACGAACCAGAGCTGACAGAACCGGTTCTCGGCCGAGTCGGCCCGCACGCCGGGGGCGACGTCGCCCGGCAGGGGCACGGCGGTCAACTCGGCTCCCACCACCCCCAGCAGGCCCCGCTGGTCGAACCAGGCATCGACCTCGTCGAGGCTGGTGTCGGGGCCCGGTTCACCGATCACCAGCACCACGTAGGGCGAACGGTGGTCGAGTGCCAACTCCACCGGCACCCCGTCGGGTTGCTCGTAGGCCCGGCGAAACTTGTACATGAGGGTGTGCACGTGGTCTCGGTGGGGGAACATCCGATCCTGCTCGTGGAGCCAGCGGACCTGCTCACTCCCCCAGCGGATCCAGTCTCCGAACTTGCCCGCCAGCACCCAGTAGAGCGCCAGGAACGACCCGGCCTGGGGGTCGAGGGCCACCGGTGAGTCGGCCGGATAGCGCAGCGCCTTCAGGTCTCTGGTGGCCACGTAGCGGGCACCGCTCAAGGTCCAGCCGCCGATCATGCACCCGGCGTAGAAGTGGTCACGCTCGTACCAGCGGTTGTAGGCCACCTCGTGCCCACGATGGGGCTCGACCAGGGTGACCAGGGCCCCGCCCAGGCGGATGGGCCTCTCGTCGGTTCGTCCGCTGCCTACTTCTTGCACTGCCACCCCTGTCTGGACCCGACCGGCCCGGTCGGCCCCCTCAGGACTCGAGCCGATGGGATACGCCCGTAGTCGCTTCGATTTGTCTGGACCTCGGCTATGCCTCGGTTCCGAGACACTGCCTCAGCAAAATGAGAACAGGTTTCAGTCTGCCCCCCGACGGCCCCGATCGCCACCCGCGTGGACACACCGGCGTGAGCACACCGACGTGTCGGTGGGCAAGGATGGGCCCATGACCACCTCCCCCACCTGCTTCGAGGTCGAACGAGTCGGCAAGGTCGCCCACGTGCGCATGAACCGACCCGACGCCTACAACTCCATGACCCGCGAGTTCTGGTCGGAGCTGCCGGCTCTGGTGCACGACCTGGACCGTGACGGCACGGTGCGAGCCATCGTGTTGTCATCCACCGGAAAGCACTTCAGCGCCGGCATGGACCTGGGAGTGTTCGCCAGCGGCGGTGGGGGCGCCATGGGCGGGTCGGCTCCTGACGGGAGCCCGGCCGAGGCGGGCCGGGTCCGAGCCCGGCTACTCCAGAGCGTGCGGGTGCTCCAAGAGAGCTTCACCGCCCTGGAGCGGGTACGGATGCCGGTGATCGCCGCCATCCAGGGTGGATGCATCGGGGGTGCGGTCGACATGGTCACCGCCTGCGACCTGCGCTTCGCCAGCGCCGACGCCTTCTTCTGCATTCAAGAGATCAACCTGGGAATGACCGCGGACGTGGGCACCCTGCAACGGCTCCCCAAGCTCATCCCCGAGGGCATCGCCCGGGAGTGGGCCTACCGGGGACACCGGGTGCCCGCGGCCCGTGCCGCCGAAGTGGGCCTGGTCAACCAGGTGTTCGACGACCACGAGTCGCTGGTGGCCGGCGCCCTGGAGGTAGCGGCCGAGATCGCCGCCAAGAGCCCGCTGGCGGTGTGGGGCACCAAGGAGATGATCAACTTCGCCCGCGACCACTCGGTGGCCGACTCGCTCAACCACATGTCGGCCTGGCAGTCGGGCATGTTCCAACCAGCCGACATGCTCGAGACCTTCGTGGCCAAGGGTGAGGGCCGCGACCCCGAGTTCCCCGACCTGTTGCCCAACAGCACCGGGCTCTGAACGCGCCCGGTAGCTGGTCGCTCAGGCCACCGCTGCCTCGATGAGCGCGGCGGTGGCCAGCAGGCGAGGCTCATGGTGGTCGGGGGCCACCAACTGGATGCTGGCGGGCATCAGCCCGCCACTGGGTACCGGGAGCGCCAGTGCCGGAAGACCGGCCAGGTTCACCGCGGCTGCCGCTGGGTTGGGGGCTACCGCCTGGTCACCCAGACGGGCCGGAAACGAGGTCATGGTGGGCAGCACCAACAATCCGTGGGCGCCCAGCACCTCGGCCAGTTCGGTGCGCCAGGGCCCTCGG
>CAUJFC010000073.1 GCA_963169755.1 Actinomycetota bacterium
TTTGAAACACCCCCTTGTGTGGGGGGCCGCGGGCGCCCCCGGCCCCCACCACCGCGTTCAGGTGATGGTCGCGATGATGTCGTGATCGTGCAGGAACTCCGCCACCCCAGGTGCCAGGCGGAAGTCGGCCACCTCAGACAGATCGACCCATCGAGCCTCAGCTGCATCATCTCCCGCCACAGGCTCCATTGACTCCAGGATCGACACCCGGTGGGCGAGCACCACCACGTGTTCCCCCGGTGTCACCTCGCTGAGAACCTCGACCACACCGATCAGCGAACCACACACCCCATCGATTCCGGTCTCCTCGCGCAACTCCCGGGTCACCGCCTCTGCCAGGGTCTCCCCCACCTCTACCCGACCGCCCGGCAGCGCCCCAGAGCCCGCCGCCATCCCCCCTCCTCGCCTCACCAGCAGCAGTCGGTCATCATCAACCACCACCGCGCTCACCCCCAGAACTGGCCCCGTCACTCCCCCGGCTCCGACGTCGGCTCCGGGCGGTTGGGAGGAAGCGCCCGATGGACCACGATCGCCCGGGCGGTGAGTCCGAATCGCTCGAAGAAGTTCTTGGTGGCTCGGTCGCCGGGGAGCGCAACCGAATCGATTCCCACCGCGCCGTCGGCTCTGGCCCCTTCGATGATCAGGTCCATCATTGCCTCTCCCACGCCAACCCCTCGGGCCGCCGCGGTCACAAACAAATCAGAAACCACCCAAAGTCGGCCCTCTTGCCCGAATTCATCAGCAGACACCAGGGCGAAACCGACGACCACGTCATCGAGCAGCCCGACCACGGCCCGCCGCTGGCCGACACCCGCCAGGGCAGCGGCCAGGATCTCGGGGTCGGCCACCCCGGAGATCTCCCGTTCGAGCCACATCGGGCCACCGCGTTGGTCGCGCAGGCCGGCGGCCGCCTCGCCCGCCAGTGCCTCGACCTCGGCCCGATCGGACGGATTCGCCCACCGAGCCTGCTCCACGAACTCAGTCTCCCTGGATTTGAGCGATTCGACCCAGAATGGTCTTGCGGCCTCGGTGCGAGCTCTCATAGCTACGAACCGCCTCCAGCTCACTCGAGCTCAGACCCTCGAGGCGGGGAATGACGTGCGATGCCGCCAGATTGTCGTAGTCGGCGATCGCCAGCTCGTCCGATGCCGCGCTGGCTTGAGGAGCAGCCGAAGAACGGGACTCGACGGTCGAGGCCGCAGCCGGGGCCACCTCATCGGTCGTGGTCAAGGTGATGGCATCGCCTCCGAGCCCGAGATCCCGCAGAATGGCGCGAGCCTGTCGCTGCGCCTGGGTTTGGACGCCTTCGAGGCGGCGGGCCGCTTCGGCCTGGCCCTGCCCCACCGCAAACTGACCGATCACCCGGGCCATCTGGACCTGCTGGCGACCGCGATCCACAAAGGTCGGCAGCAATCGACGGGCCTCCAGAGCAAATCCCAGGGGCGCATAGACCAGCAGGTCCACCACCTGGTCAGGGGTGATCTTGGGTTCGGTCACGGTGTTCATGTTGCTTCATCGACTCCCAGAAGGGCCAATGGCCCGACCTCATCGGTGACTGGCTGGCACGCCAGGTCAGGCGAACTGGGCCTTCATCGGGCAGTCGTCGCCGTCGAACCCACCCGGGCAATCGGTCCGACGTGAGCTGAACTGGCTCCGCCGCACCAGCAAGAAGCAGGTGGGACACGAGTGCTCCTCGGCCGCTCGAGGTGCAACCCGGTCGCTGGCGTCACTTCGATCCTCGGCCGGCGCTTCCTCGTCTTCATCGTCTTCATCGGTGCCAGCGGTGATCCGGTCCCGCAGGATGGTGTCGAGATCCTCCTCCACATCATCGGGGTCGGCCTCTTCGTCATCATCGTCGTCGTCATCGCTCGATCGCCGGTCCCGGCCGCGAGACCGAAGGTCACCGTCGACATCGTCTTGGTCATCGTCGACCAGATCGTCATCTGACTCTTCGTCGCCGAACCCGTCTTCGTCCAGGCCGTCTTCTTCGAGGCCGTCCTCGTCTTCAATATCGGCGTCGAGGTCGTCGTCGAGGAGTTCACCCTCGCTCAGATCGTCGTCTCGGATGTCGTCGTCGTCAGCCATGACTTCCTTCGGGACTGCGGTACTTCGATGAACGGCCGATTGGGCCGCGGCGGATCATACGCGCGAAACCCCCGGTCTCTGCATCTCGGCGGTGGGTGAACCGTGCTGCCGGGGCGGCCGGCGGCTGGGTCAGCTTGCGCCGCCACCTCTACGGGCCTCGGCCCGCCGTTCGGCATCGAGCCTCTCGAGTCGAGGTTCAGGTGAATGGTCCACGAATGTCATCAGCTCGGCCACCGCGTGGTGGCCGGCGCGATCGGCAATGAGCCGATGCATCTGCTGGGCAACCTCGCGGTAGGCAGGGTGCCCCTGGGGACCGCTGCGAAGCTCGAGCATGTGCATGGCCTCTCTGGCGTTCATCTGCATCATGAACCGCACCTTGTAGGCCAGTGCCACTGCGTAGGGAGCCTGCGCGGGAAACCGTGGCTCCAGAAGGTCGTGCAAGGCTGCTGAACGCTCCATGGCCTCATCGAAAGCGCTCGCCTCACCAGCCAGGTCCACTGACTCGGGGCGGGTGAAACCGTGGCGCGGGCTGAGCTGCTGCCATTCGACGGTGAGCATCCGGTGCCGCTGGAGATCTCGGAACGCTCCGTAGTCTGCCAGCACATCGAACCGGTAGCCGATGCGCTCCAGAGCGCGTCCCGGCCGGTGTCTCCGATTGGTCCGCTCGCCGCAGTAGGCCCGAACAACCGCCAGGCGGTCGTCGATCGACATGGACCGAACCCGCTCGGTGATCTGCACCTCTGACAGGTGGGTGTGGGGATACAGCATGGCCGCCACCAGCTTGACCTCGGCATCGGGATCGAAATCGGTGAGCGTTACCAGTGGCTCTTCGCCCGCAGTCTCACCCGCCGCGAGGAGCCGGGAGGCGATGTCATCCATGGCCTCGCGGTTGGAGCCCAGATAGTTGCTCCAGGCCACACCGCGGTCCTCCAGATCGACCCGTTTGAGAAACGATGGGATGACCTTGCGCAGCTCGTGGAGGATCAGATCGGCGTAGGTCCGGGCTTCGGGCAGCGGATGCGACCGCATCCTCAGCAGCATGGCCTCGTAGGCCTGGCCGGTTCCGTAGATCCCCACATTGGACAGCGATGCCGCCGGTAGGACACCGCGGAGAGCATCGAAGGCCTTGGCCCGAATGGCCTGCCGGTACACGAAGTCCGAGTCGTCGGGGTTCTTCGGGAACTGCGCCTTGAAGTACTCGGCCAGCTTGGGCAGGAGTTCGGCGTAGGTGTCGAACAGTCGGTCCATCTCGCCCACATAGCGGGTTCCCAGCGGTGAGCCGAGAATGGCCGGATCACGGTGGAAGCGGTAACGACCGCCGATGCGGGCGTCATAGGCGATGTAGCGGGTTGACTGCTCCAGGTAGCTCATGAGCCGCCCCCACTCCAGAACCTTGGTTAGGAGATTGGACGCCTGTTCGCAGGCCAGGTGGATGCCCCCGAGTTGAGCCACTGAATCGTCGCCGTACTCGAAGAACACCCGGTCATAGAGTTCTTCGGCACGCCGCAGGCCGACAGTGGCATCGATCGACTGATCGCCGGAAATATCGAGTTCACCCACGAACTCGTCCAGAAACAGCCGTCGGAGGCTCTTGGCCGACCGTGAGTAGCGGGCGAACAGAGCGCCCTTGACCACCTCGGGAAGGTTCACCAGGGCGAAGACCGGGCTGTCGAGATTGGTGAAGTACCGGCGCAGGATGTCGGCTTCTTCGGTGGTGAACTCTTCAGCGACGTAGACGGTCACGGAATCGGAGGCTAGAGGTTGGGGTCCCTCACCGAGGGGATGGCCCCTGACCTGGGAATCAGCCTCAGATGGTGGCCCGACCAGTTATCCGGCCACTGAGCCGGTTGGCTTCGAACTCGGCCGTCACGGCCTCCATCAGCGCCGGAGCACCCCAGAGGTCGACCACCGTTGCCGCCATGGCCCGGGCACCGTCGAGGACCGCTCGGTCACCAGGTTCCGATCCGGCGTGGTGGGCGAACTCCTCGGTGTGGATCGGCACACCCGGCGGTGCCACCGCGATCATCGGGTGTATGGACGGCACCAGGTGACTCACGTTGCCCATGTCGGTACTGCCCACCACCGCATGCTGTGCTGACGGCTCGGTCAACGTCCGCCCGCATCGGGCCAGGTTCCGCTCGTAGAGCTCGATCATCGCCTCGTTGTCGACCAGGTCGGCGTATCCAGGGTCGATCCAGTGGTGCTCCATGGTGCATCCGGTGGCCAGGGCTCCAGCCTCCAGGGCTGCCAGCACCCGGGGCTTGAGGGCAGCCAGTCCCGCTACGGTCGGCGATCGCACATACCAATGGGTCGAGGATCGGGCCGGAACCACGTTGGGGGCCTCGCCGGCTTCGGTGAAGATTCCGTGGACCCGCTCATCGGCTCGGATGTGCTGACGAAGGGCAGCCACGTTCTGGTATCCCAGTACTGCGGCGTCCAGAGCGTTCACCCCGGCGTGGGGAGCGGCGGCAGCGTGGGCGGCCTTACCGTGGTAAGTGACGGTCAGCTGTTGGATGGCGATGGCGGTCATGCGAGCCATGTCCATTCCCGCCGGATGAATCATCATGGCGGCCGCAACACCGTCGAAGGCTCCCGCCTGTGCCATGGCCACCTTGCCGCCCCCTCCCTCTTCGGCTGGTGTGCCGAGGACCAACAGCTGTCCCCCCAGCTCCTCGGCCACGGTGGCGGCGGCGATAGCGGCACCGACCCCGGCCGTGCCGATCACGTTGTGACCACACGCGTGCCCGATTCCCGGTAGCGCGTCGTACTCGCAGAGAACAGCCACCGTGGGACCAACGCTGCCAGCCCGGGCAGCGAACGCGGTCTCGAGCCCGAATGCCGAGCGTTCCACTCTCAGGCCAGCCCGTTCCAGCAGATCGCACAGCAGGTCATGTGCATGGTGCTCGGCGAAGGACAGCTCGGGCTGAGTATGAATCTGCCGCGACGCCTCCACCAGCGACGCGGCATGAGTTGAGATGACCGAGTCGGTCCGGGCTTTCACGCCCTCGAGCTCATCCATGGACCCAGGATACGAAGGACCAGCGGTCCTGGACTGACCCCGTTCCTCTCGGCAAACCTCCTAGACGACTGCGAGCGGCCGATGATCGGCCCCGACCAGATCGGCGGCATCCAGGCCGAGCACCCCCTCGGCCAGACCACCCAGCACGGACCGAAAGTCGACGGTGGTACGGAGATCACCGTCATCGAGCTTGTCCAGCGGAGGAGGATCGCCATGGTGGCCAGACTGCACACGGCCGGCAAGCAACATCACAGATGCTTTGCCGTGGTCGGTTCCGCCGCTGGCGTTGGCCGCCACCCGACGACCGAACTCACTCCACACCGCGACGGTCACGTCGCGCCCCGCCACCTGACGGAGGAACGCGGTGATCGCACCATCCAGCTCGCTCAGTAGCTGATGATGGGTGGCGGCTTGGGCAGCATGGGTGTCGAAGCCTCCGAGGGTGACGGTGTAGACCCTGGTCCCGAGGTCGGCGGCGATCAGGGCCGCCACGGTCTCGAGCCGGGATGCCAAGGGATCCGGGTCGCCCACCGCGACGTTGCGACCGTCACCGCCGCTCAGCACCGGACCTACCGCATCGGCCAGTGCCAAGAGATCTCCGTTGGACGCGGCAACCAAGTCGGCCGCGTCCGCACGGTCCCGATCCGCAGCTGACATCTGGGCCAGCGCCGGTCGTAGTGCATCCCCGCCGGGCAGGTTGAACTCGCCGGGCGGAACCACCGCCCCGCGCCGCGTCTCTCCCCGCATCACCAGAGGTAGCAAGCGGTCCACGGCCACCGCCCCCAGCACGTCACCACTCGACTGATCCAACCAGCGACCGACCCAGCCGGTGGATGTGGATGTCGGCTGGGCACTCTGCCAGACATCTCGGCAGTGGAAGTGGCTCCGATCCAGTTCCGCGAACCCGACACCGTGCACCACCGCCAGACGGTCCTGGTCCCACAGCGCCTTGCACCCGACCAGAGCCGGATGGAGTACGAACCCCTCCGACAGGGGGTGACATGATCCGCCATCCAGTGCCAGATCTCCTCGGGCGGACCGGTAGCGGCTGTCCTCCACCGGACACACGGTGTTGAGCCCGTCGTTGGCTCCGTCGAGGTTGATCAGTACCAGGGTGCCCGAACCCTTCGCCCTGCCAGTGCTGCCGGTCAGCGAGCCGGAGGTGGAACTGGCGATGGCGGCATCAGAGGCATGGGGTGTACCGCTGCAACCCATCAGCGCGGTACCTCCCAGTACCGCCGCTCCGCCCAGGAAGTGACGTCGGGAGATCTTCGGATCGGACATGGGACCCTCCGTGGGGTGCGGTGCGTTCATGCCGTCATGAACTCGGGTGAAACCAGTGCGAGAGCCAACAAGCGGGCCGGATCCGAAGCGACCGACTCCAGGGCTGCCAAAGTGGCCGAGCCCCATCGCTCGACCGCCAAGAGCCTCCCGATGGCCTGAACCCGCCGATCCTTCGGAGTCGATGACAGGCTGGAGAGGTCCGCCACCCCGGCCAGGTAGGTGGCTCCTTCCAGTCGGAGGCGAGCCGACGCCGTGGACAACCAGGCTCCGTTGGCCGGCCAGCCGGCCACATCCGGCGGGGCGAATGGAACCTGCCCCAAGGCGAACAGCAGTTCCTCGGCACCGTCGGGCAGGTCGTGGCGCACCATTCGCAGGGCACCCACCATCCACTCGACCGGGGTCTTCACCAGCGCGGTCCTGGTCACCGAGCTGGTGAACTCAGAGTGCATGAACATCCTGCGCAGCAGAGCGGTCGTGTCCAGGTCCCGCGAGAAATCGCGGGCGAGTTCCACCACCACGGGGTCGCTCGCGGTGGCGGGACGAGCGAATCGACTCCAGAGCCGGGCCACCACATGGGGGCCGCAGGCCGGGTGGGTGGTGGCCAGGCGGACCACGTCGTCCAGCCCCAGCTGACCAGTGACCCCCAGGAGCGTCTTCGGCCCGGTGTCGTGACGCGACGGTGTGAATACTCCAGCCCCGGTTGAACGATCGACCCTCCAGCCGGTCAGAGCCCGGGCTGCAGCCTGTACATCGTCCTCGGTGTAGGCCGGGTCACCGTGGTGACCATCATGATCCGGGCTCGCTGGTGCGGAGTGTCCCAGGGTGAACAGCTCGAACAGCTCGCGGGCGAAGTTCTCGTTGGGGGCGCCGACTCGGTTGTCGTTTCCGTCCAGCCAGATCAGCATGGCGCCATCGCGGCTGATGGCGTGAACGAGTTCGTCGAAGCGTCCAGGGCCGAGACGGTGCAGCGTGGAGTGCTGAAGCCACATCAGCTCAGGGAAGCGAACTTTGCTGAAGCTGGTCGAGAAGTGATCGTGCCAGTGGAACGTGAGCTTCTCGCGCCATGGCTCATCGGCCGCCAGCATCCGCTGGAGCCACCAGCGCACCAACTCCCGTCGCTCCCGGGCGATGGTGCGCTGAGCCTCCTGACGGACCGCGGGGTCATTGCCTTCGAAGGCCGCCACGAGACGGGCCGAATCGAACCGGGGCGGAGGAATCGAATCGGCGCCCGGATCGGGGCGGTGAAGGCCGGCGATGACCCGCTCCACCGCCGCCTCATAGCCGTCAGCCGCCATCCGATCCAGGTCGTCGCTCGGCAGGCCGAACCCAGCCCTGCGCACCAGGTGGGCCACCTTGGCCCGTTCGGATGCATTTGAGGCTGAGGTGATCGATTCGGTTGGGGTCATGGATCCTCCCCTGGTCGGTCCCTCCATTGTCACCGACCAGCCTGTGAGTTCCCGGTGAGGGTGCTGTGTGATCGCGGTCAGGTTCCGGAACGCTCAGTGAGATCAGCCCGGGTTCTCACCGATGGTGGAGGACGATCTTTCCCATCTGGTCCCCTGCCTCCAGGCGGGCCAGGGCCTCTGGATAGTCGGAGAGGTCCATTTCGGTGTCCACCGCGATGTCCAGACCCTGTTCCACCAGGTCGACCACTGTGGCGAACTCGCCGTAGCTCCCCATGGTCGAGCCGATGATCTCGTACTGCTTGAAGAACAGGCGGGGAAGGTTCACCTCCACCACCGGTCCCGAGGTCCCGCCACAGACCACCAGCCGTCCGCCCGGTTTGAGCGCCCGCAGCGACGCCTCCCACGTGGCGGGGCCCACGCTCTCGATCACCAAGTCGAAGCCAGCCGGGAAGGGTCCGGCCGAATCATGGGCTTCGGTCGCACCCATCGCCAGGGCCCGTGCCATCTTGGCTTCGTCTCGAGATGTGACGTGAACCCTGGCCCCCATCATTGTGGCCAGGGCCAGAGCGGCCATCGAAACCCCTCCCCCCACGCCAACGATCAGGACCCTCTCCCCCGCCCGCAGTCGACCGCGCCGGAGCATCCGGTAAGCGGTCAAGGTAGCCAGCGGAAAAGCTGCGCATTCCGCCCAGGAACGCCCGGCCGGACGGGGCACCACGTTGCGGGCGGGAACGGTCACCAGTTCACCGTGACCGCCCCAGCGCTGCTCCCCCACGATCTCCAGCCCCGGGTACATGGGGGCGTCATCACCGTGGGCCACCACCATGTCGAGCGGACACACCGCCGGATTGATCACAACCTCCTGACCGATCTCGAACCCGCTGACGTCGACCCCCAGAGAGTCGATGACGCCTGCCACGTCGCAACCGGGAACGTGGGGCAGATGGGGTCGCGGACGGGCACGGGTCAGCCACAGGTCCATGTGATTGAGGGCACTGGCCACTGGACGTACCCGCACATCAGTTGGGCCGACCGGAGGAGCCTCCACTGACCCGAACCGGTAGGAGCCGGGTGACTGGTCGAGAATCCAGGCCTGCATGGATCCGGAGGGTACCGTGCCGACCTTCGCTCAGACGACGCACACCACGGCATCGGGCTCGACGCTTATCTCCAGGCTGCTACCCCGGGCCACCCGATCTCCGTCGAGGTAGATGTCCAGCGGACGTTCGAACTCCAGAGTCATGCTCGGAGCCCTCTTCTGCTCGATGCCAGGGTGAGGAACGTGGGTACCCGTCACCAGACGAGAACGGGCCTTCCATCGGTCGTCGAAAGACAGGTCAGCGTCGAACAGGTCGAGCAGCCCATCATTGGGATGCGACCGGGGAGCGACATCCCACCGGCCGAGCCATTGGGCATTCATCACCGCCACAACTCGTCCCCTCCACCACGATCGACGAGCCACCAGATGGGCCACGAACCAGTACCGCTCGCCGTCGATCGTCACCGATGCCACGTCCACCGGAAGCCGGGTGGCCCACTCGTCCTTCAGTCGGGCGCCGTCACCTCGGCCTCCCACCGTGCGACACAGGTCGCCACCGAGCAGGCCGACCTCGGTCGGTGACCGACCATCTCGACGGGCCGCCTCCACCATGGCCCGTACCTCGCGGTCCGACGCGGCCACGATCCCATCGCGGGCTAGTGGTCCACTGCTCCCCCACGGTTCACCCTTGCGGATCGTCACGGCCCCTCCCGCTCCCGGACCTCGCCGCCGACCACATCGGTCGAGGCCACCACGCCGCGGTGGAGCGCATCTGCGGCCGCGGCCGCCACCGAGCCGGTCACCGGATCTGGAGCAACCATGGAGATCTGGCGCAAGAGATCGATCAGGGCCTTCACGTTCCGTACGAAGTCTCCCCCGGAGAGGATCTCCTCGTCGAGTACCGACGCCAGGTCGCCGCCGCTGGCCCAGACGTACATCAGACCGGCGACGGTCGGGTCCGGTAGCGGTGACGATCCAAGGCCGGCCCGGTCCTCGTCGGCTGCCAAGCGAGCACCAACTCGGCCAATGGCTCGGGCGCGATCGGCCATGACCTGAGTTGGGTGCCAGGGAGCCGGGGGACGATCCTTCGAGCGGTGCTCGTAGGTGAACATCGATGCCACACCAGCCATCTCGGCCGGGGTCAGCCCGTCCAGGAGCCCTTCGTGCAGGCACAGCGCCGCCAACAGGTCGGACTCGTGGAATATGCGGGTGAGGGTCACGCCGATGGCGGTCAGAGTCCAGCCGTCGACCACATTCCAACGCTCCAGCAGCCCCAGGATCCCATCCAGTCGGCGTGTCAACCCTCCCGCCCGATCGGAGATCCTGCGATCATCCTCGGCGATCTGACGGATCAAACGGTCTCGATCGGCCGCGGCCTCGAGGTGACGAGCCAGGTCGGGACAGCTCGCCACTGGATGCGTGGCCGATGCCGGGCGGGAACTCGGGAGTTGATCCTTCGGACGGGTGCCGACCTTGGCGCGCCCGATGTCCACGCGGCGCAGCATCGCGCTCACCCGTCGTGGGGTCGCCCGATCACGAGGATCAAACCCGCGGGGCAAAGTGACCTTGCCCAGCGGGAGCGGTGGCTGGTCGAACTCCGAGGCCTCCAAGGTCTCCACTCGGGCCTCGGCATCAACGGTGCGGATCCTGACTCCGACGCGTCGGTGCGAAACCGATAAGACCGCCAGCCGGTGACCACGAACCTCCAAGACGTCACCGGGACTGAGGGCCGCGAGCGCCCGCTCCATCTGATCGGACATCTGTGCCCGACGGAGTCGTCGCTCCTCCCGTTCTACGGCCTTGTGGGCCCGGTATTCATCCACGTCACCCAGTTCGCAGCGAGCCGCCTCCTCCGCCCGCGTGAGTGCCTCGGCCCGCCGGGACCGACGCGAGGTGAGACGCGCAATAGAACGGTCGGCCTGGAACTGAGCGAACGACCGACCGAGCAGGTCATGAGCTTGCTGACGGTCGTGACGCCGAATGAGGTTCACCACCATGTTGTAGGTGGGACGGAAAGCCGACCGCAGCACGTACTCACGGCTGCTGGCCAACGCCGCCACCTGATCGAAGCTCGACCATGGAGACCAGAGAACCAAGGCGTGTCCCACCGGGTCCAGACCTCGCCGACCGGCTCGCCCGGTGAGTTGGGTGTACTGCGACGGGGTCAGATCCTCATGGTGGTCGCCAGTGAATTTGGACAGGCTCTCAACCACCACCGATCGCGCCGGCATGTTGATGCCCAGTGCCAGCGTCTCCGTGGCGAACACCACCTTGAGAAGCCCGCGTGTGAAGCACTCCTCCACTGCCTCCTTGAAGGGGGGCACCATGCCGGCGTGATGAGCCCCGACCCCGGCCTCCAGGCTTCGCTGCCAGCGATCGCGTTCGAGCGCAGCCGCATCGCTGGGATCGATGTGAGCTACATGGGCATTGACGATCCGGCGAATCTCTCGCGCCTCCTCGCTGGTGGTGAGCCGAATGCCGGCCTCGATCACGGCCCGGACCGCGTCGTCGCACGCCGCTCGAGAGAAAATGAAAACAATGGCCGGCAGCAGAGCGCTGCCTTCGAGGTGTGAGACCACATCCACTCGTCGGGGGGTACCCCAACGAGCTCGACCCCGATGGCGGGGCCCCTTCGGGCCTCTCGGACCGCTCGGGGCCGAGGCCGGGTCGAAGCGTCGCCCTTCTAGGTTGGGGCGACCGTCGACCAGGGTGGGGAGACGAACCAGGTCCCCGCTGATGCGATCGGCCACCAGGTAGTGGTTGACGAGCTCCACTGGCCGCTCGTGTTCCACCACGGTCGTGGTCGGACCCCGTTGGGCCGCGATCCAACCGGCCAACTCCTCGGCGTTGGAGACCGTGGCCGAAAGACACACGAATCGGACTCCGACGGGAGTGTGGATGAGAACCTCTTCCCACACCGGACCTCGGTAGTTGTCCTGGAGGTAGTGGACCTCGTCGAGTACCACCCATTGCAGATCAGCCAACGCCGACGAGTCGGCGTAGACCATGTTGCGCAAAACCTCGGTGGTCATCACCACCACCGGTGCCCCGGGATTCACGGCATTGTCGCCGGTGAGGAGACCCACCTGGTCAGCCCCGTGACGCTGTCGCAGGTCGGCGAACTTCTGGTTGGAGAGCGCCTTGATCGGCGTTGTGTAGAACGCTCGACCGCCATCGGTCAGAGCCCGGGCGACGGCATGTTCGGCGACCACGGTTTTTCCAGCCCCGGTCGGGGCCGCCACCAGTACGTTCTCACCCCGGTCCACGGCGGCCATCGCCTCGACCTGAAAGGGGTCGAGCACCAGTGGCTTGCCTCTCACCGATGCTGTACCGGTCTCCTCAGGCAGCGGACCGCCTCCGTCGGCGAAGGACCAGCCGACCGATGAGAATAGAAATCTCGTAGAACACCACCATGGGAATGGCGAGGGCCACCAGGCTGATCGGATCGGCACTGGGGGTGATCACGGCGGCGACGATGAAGATGATCACCACCGCGAATCGTCGGAACCTGGCCAGCTGAGCCGGCTCCACCAAGCCGATTATCTGAAGGAAGACCACCACGATCGGAAACTGGAAGCCCACCCCGAACGCCAACATCATGTACAGGATCAGTGTGATGTAGCTCTCGGTGGTGTACTGGTACTGCACATCATCACCACCTACCGACTGAAGGAATCCCAGCGCCTGAGGCAGCGTGAAGTAGGCGATGGAGGCACCCATCACGAACAGCACCGATGCCGACCCCACGAACAGTCCGGCGTATCGGCGTTCGTTCTGGTACAGGCCCGGCGCGATGAAAGCCCAGAGTTGCCACAGCAGGACGGGCATGGCCAGAGCGATGCCGAGATAGGTCGACATCTTGATACGCAGCATGAACTGCTCGAGCGGGTCGAGCGAGATGAAGGTCTTCGAGATATCTGGATCGTCCGCAAGCTGGCGGAGGGGATCGGTGAGCAAGGAAAGGACCGGCTTGTAGAGCAGCCAGCCGGCAACGGCGCCTACCGCCACCGCTATGAAGCACTTGATCAGGCGGCTCCTGAGCTCGATCAGGTGCTCCATGAGCGACATGTGGCCGCCCAGTTCTCTCTCGGTCACGGCTCCGGCCATTCGTCTCGTCGCCTACCGGCGTCAGCCGGCCGCCCGGTCAGCCGATGACACACCGCTGACAGGCCCGGTCCCACTGGTGGGGGATACCGGCGTGCTCGAACCTGAAGATGGCTCAGCGCCCGATGCGGGGTTGGATGTTGAAGGCGATGATCCGCTGGTATCGCTGCTGGGGTTCATGGCCTGTTTGGCCACGTTGGTCACATCCATCGTGTTCATGGCACTACGCATCTCAGCCTGGAAGCCACTGGACAGCTTCCGGACCTGGCCCATGATGTTCCCGAAGGTCTTCATGGCCTTCGGCAACTCCTCGGGTCCCAGCACCACTAGGGCGACCAGCAACACCACCAGGATTTCTGGACCGCCCACATTGAACACGGGGCGATCCTACCTACGGGTGAATGAATCCACCGATCCGCGGGTACGCCGAGTCTGCACCCGAACCGGGATCAGCGCCCTCTCCAACTGGCCCAGCCGACGTTGGGCAGCGGTCAACTCGGCTGTTGCCAACCCGAGCAGGCGTGCCAACGCCAAGGTGCCCAGAATCCCAGCCATCACCACGATGATCGGCGCAAGCCAGGTCAAGTCCATGGCTCAGATGGTAGCCGTGACCGCCGCTGCGGACCCGTCAGCCGAGAAGGCCGCGAGTGAGTTCCTCGAGCTCGGCCATCCAGTCATCGGTCTGGAGCAGAGCGTGGAAGTCCAGCAGGTCATCGTGGGTGATTGGCACGGTGCAGTGTTCCTCGCCCAGCTCGGCCGGCAGCGACCAAGTCTCGAGCCGCACTCCCGAAGAGACCAACAGCTCCACCACCCGCGGCTCCACCTCGCGCACTCCGATCTGACGGCACAGCGGACAGGAGAAGCAGTAGGTGCCCACCCCGTTGTCTCGACAGACCCGCACCGTCAGGTCGCGGGAGGTCATCTCGATATCTCCGCAGTGATCGCAGTTGGCTCGAATTGTCGCCATGGGGGGCCTCCTGAAACAGGTCTGGGAGCGTCATCGGCGCGATTCGGCTACGGGTTGAGCAGGTCTTTTGGCCCAATATCTCGCATGGCCACGGAGCGTGGTATTCAGGCATTATTGAGGGGGTGGGAGCCCTGGTTTCGTCACTCCGAGTGCCCCCGATCGGATTTGCCCACCGGGGAGCGCGTGCTCAGGTGCGCGAGAACACCCTTGAGGCCTTCGCCTTGGCCCTTCGCCTCGGTGCCACCGGGCTGGAAAGCGACGTCTGGCTGACCGCCGACGGGGTTCCAGTTCTCGACCACGACGGCGTGGTGGGTCGGGTCCGCCGTAAGCCCATCTCCGCGCTCACCCGGTCTGAACTTCCCGAGCACATTCCTGCCCTGACCGACCTGTTCACGACGGTGGGTACCAGCTTCGAACTGTCGCTGGATGTCAAGGACCCCGACGCCGGTCTTCCGATCATCCATGCCGCGCTGGCAGCAGATCCGACTCTGAGCGAAAGGCTCTGGCTGTGTGACGATGACCTGGACCGACTGTCGAGGTGGAGGGATGAGTCAGGCGAGGTCCGCCTGGTCATGTCAACGCGCTTGAAGCGCATGAAGGCCGGCCCTGAACGTCTGGCGGCTCAGATGCGCGAACGGTCCATCGACGCCGTCAACCTGCATCACAGTGACTGGACTGGAGGGCTGACCACGCTCTTCCACCGCTTCGGTCGCTACGCCTTTGGATGGGATGCCCAGTTCGAGCGGATCCTCGACGGACTACTGCGGATGGGTATAGATGGCCTGTACAGCGATCACGCCGATCGTATGAGCGACGCGTTGGAGCGCCACGCCCGTCGAGTCGAGCAATGAACGAGAGGCCGCTTCAGGCTGGCGCCACTTCCCAACTGGGGCGGCTGTGGAGCAGGGCGTCAAGGTCACCGGGACCACCGCGCTCTGTGGCCGCTTCGAGTTGGGCTGTCACCTGGCTGCCGTAGTCGGGGCGGTCAACAGCCCTGAACACCCCGATGGGGGTCGGCTCGTCGGGACCTGACGCCAGCCGAGACAGCATGAACGCCAGCCCCGGATCGGGCCGGGACTCGTCGTGAACGAGGATGGCTTCCTCACCGACATCGGCCACGTTCACGATCTGCGCCCTGCCCTGCCCGTCGATTGTCACGCCCTTCTGCTTGTCGGCTCCGAAGCGAACCGGCTCTCCGTGGACCAGAGGAATGAGCATGTCATCGCGGGCTGAACGCGAGGTTATGGATTCGAACGCTCCGTCGTTGAACACGTTGCAGTTCTGATAGATCTCGACCAGTGCGGCCCCGCGGTGCTCACGCGCCCGCCGGAACATCTCCATCATGTGTCCCCGGTCCATGTCATGGGTGCGGGCAACGAACGATGCTTCGGCCCCGAGGGCCACGCTGACGGGATTGAACGGATGGTCCAGCGAACCGAACGGAGTGGACTTGGTGACTTTGCCAACCTCACTGGTCGGTGAGTATTGACCCTTGGTGAGCCCGTAGATCTGATTGTTGAACAACAGGATCGTGAGGTTCACGTTGCGGCGTAGCGCGTGGATCAGGTGGTTTCCGCCGATGGAGAGCATGTCCCCGTCGCCGCCCACCACCCACACGTCGAGGTCTTCGCGGGCTACGGCCAAACCGGTGGCGATAGCCGGGGCTCGGCCATGGATGCTGTGCATTCCGTAGGTGTCCAGGTAGTACGGAAACCGTGATGAGCAACCGATACCGGAAATGAAGACGGTGTTGGCCGGGGTGCCACCCAACTCCGGCATCAGGAGCTGTACCGCCTTGAGAATGCTGTAGTCACCGCAGCCCGGGCACCAACGGACCTCCTGGTCACTAGCCCAATCCTGGGGGGTGGTGATGGTGCTGCTCATGCTCCCAACTCCTTGAGGAAAGCGGCCTCGAGCTCGCCGGCAGTGAACGGAACCCCCTGGACCTTGGTGATCGAGTGGGCATCGACCAAGAACTCGGCCCTCAGCAACCGCGAGAGCTGTCCAAGGTTCAGCTCGGGCACCACGACGCGGTCATGGCGAGCGAGGATCTCGCCCAAGTTGGGCGGGAAGGGATTCAGGTGGGTCAGGTGGGCATGGGCAACGCGGCGACCTCGTGCCCGGACCCGATTGGCCGCACCATCGATCGCTCCCCACGTCGACCCCCATCCCACCACCAACAACTCGGCACCATCGGTGTCACCGGTCAACTCCACCGGTGGGATGTCGTTGGCGATTCCGGCGATCTTGTCGGCCCTCAGGTGCACCATGCGCTCATGGTTGGCGGGGTCATAGGAGATGTTCCCGGTACCGTCGGCCTTCTCGATGCCGCCGATCCGGTGTTCGAGACCGGGAGTACCCGGTACCGCCCACGGTCTGGCCAGGGTCAGCGGGTCGCGTTTGTAAGGCCAAAAGACGGCATTGCCATCGGGATCGGTGTGATTCGGCTCGGTGGCGAACTCCACCGATATGTCCGGTAGGTCACTGACGTCCGGAATCCGCCATGGCTCGGAACCGTTGGCCAGATACCCGTCAGAGAGAAGCATCACCGGAGTGCGGTATTTGAGTGCGATCCGAGCCGCCTCGATGGCGGCGTCGAAGCAGGCGGCCGGGCTGTGGGCGGCCACGATCGGAAGCGGCGACTCCCCATGGCGTCCGTACATTGCCTGGAACAGATCCGCCTGCTCGGTCTTGGTTGGTAGCCCGGTGGATGGGCCACCGCGCTGAATGTCCACGATCACCAGCGGTAGCTCGAGACTCACCGCCAACCCCATGGCTTCGCCCTTGAGCGCCACCCCGGGTCCGCTGGTGGTTGTCACCGCCAGGTGTCCGCCAAATGCAGCCCCGATAGCCGATCCGATACCGGCGATCTCGTCTTCGGCCTGGAAGGTGCGGATACCGAAACTCTTGTACTTGGACAGCTCGTGCAGGATGTCCGACGCCGGGGTGATCGGATAGCTGCCCAGGAAGATCGGTAGCCCGGACTGACGACCCGCCGCCACCAAGCCCCAGGCCAGCGCGACATTGCCGGTGATGTTGGTGTAGGTCCCGGGCGGGCGTACCGCAGGGCGTACGGCGTAGGGATGGTCGAACAGCTCCGCGGTCTCGCCGAAGGCATGGCCGGCCATGAACGCCGCCCGGTTGGCGGCGGCTACCTGCGGCTTGCTGGCGAAGTGCTGATCGATCCAGGTGAGGGTGGGGCCCTCGGGGCGGGTGTACATCCAGCTGATGAGACCCAGAGCGAAGAAGTTCTTGGATCGTTCGGCATCGCGGGGCTTGACTCCCAGCGGCGCGACTGCCTCCTTGGTGAGGCTGGTCATCGGGACCTCATAGACGGTCACATGGTCAAGGGTCCCATCGGTCAGAGGGTTCACCTCGTAGCCGGCCTTCTCGAGATTGCGCTCGGTGAAGGCGTCAGTGTTGACGAGCACGGTGCCACCGTCGACCAGGCGCTTCAGTTCGGAGCGCAGCGCGGCGGGGTTCATTGCCACCAAGACGTTGGGGGCATCGCCAGGCGTGGTGATCTCGTGGTCAGAGATGTGCACCTGGAATGCCGAGACGCCCGCCAGGGTGCCAGCTGGTGCCCGGATCTCAGCGGGGTACTCCGGCAGTGTCGACAGGTCGTTTCCGAACACGGCGCTAGCCGCTGTGAATCGGTCTCCCGTCAGCTGCATGCCGTCGCCGGAGTCACCGGCGAAGCGGATGATCACCCGATCCACTTCGACCGGGGACCGGTCGGCATCGATGGTTTCTGCTGGGTCGGCCACGTTGCCTCCCGGTGTCAGTGGGACCGTTCGTCCCGTCCGAGTGAACCCTATCCAGCTACGTCGGTCGTGCCGTCAATTCACCGACGTTCCTGGTGCAGTACCTGGATGCGTGGCGGCCGGCGCACCCCATGGAGCGCCAACCGCCACGACCAGATTCGAATCCTTGTGGAGTCAGGCGATGGACGCCTCATAGATCGACTTGACCGAGCTGTCGAGAGCAGCGTTGAACTCGTCGTCGCTCTGCTGTGCGCTCAGTCCCTCCGTGAGGGCACGAGAGAAACTGGCCACTACGCCGGGGTTCCGGGCCAGCCGGTCGTTGGCCTCTTCGCGTGAGTATCCGCCCGACAGCGCCACGACCCGAGCCACATTCGGGTGATCGACCAGTTCCTGGTAGAAGCCGTCGGTCTCAGGAAGCGTGAGCTTCAACATGACCGATTCACCATCGCCCAGCGAGTTGAGCTGTTCGAGGATCGCCGCCTTCAGGAGTTCCTCGGCTTCGGCCTTCTGAGGACTGTTGATGTCGATCTCGGGCTCGATGATCGGCACCAGACCGGCGGCCACAATCTCGCGACCGATGTCGAACTGCTGATCAACGACTGCCTTCACCCCGGCGGGATCGGCGAGCTTGATCACCGAGCGCATCTTGGTACCGAACACGCCCTTGGCCTTGGCTCTGGTCAGCAGGTCAGCCAGACCGTCGATCGGCTTCATCACCTGGGCACCGTTGACCTCGGCTTCGAGGCCCTTGTCCACCTTCAGGAACGGGACGACACCCTTGTTGGCCCACAGGAACTCCGCGGTGTCGACACCGTCGATCTGACGGTCCATGGTCTGCTCGAAGAGGATCGCCCCGAGCACCCGGTCCCCACCGAAGCTGGGGCTGGTGATGATTCGGGACCTCATCTGGTGGATCAGGTCGAACATCTCGGCATCGCCGCTGTACTGGCTCTCATCGATTCCGTAGAGCTTGAGGGCCTTGGGCGTGCTGCCTCCGCTCTGGTCGAGGGCGGCAATGAAGCCCTGTCCGGCACGGACCTTGGCGAGCTGTTCCTGGTTCATGGTTCTGAGTATCCGTCCCTTTGACTGGAAGGCGAACTGATCCTCCCCAGTCTGGCCGAGGGCGAGGCGACCCGGCCACCCAGCATCGTGGTCAGGTCAGGGAGGCCGCCCGCTCGGCGGCGTCAGCGAACCCCGAGTCGGCGGCCATCACCCAGCGGAACATCTCCCGCGCTCTTGCCATGTCGCCTGCCTGCTCGTAGAGATCAGCCAGCACATAGGCCTGTCTCAGATGGTGAACCTGGGGGTGTTTGACCGAGCGCTGGCTACGACTGAGCAACCCGATGGCATCGGCCAGTCGACCCCTGTCGGCCAACGAGCCCGCCATCACGATCCGACCCTCGGCCACGAGGTCGGGGGCAGGAGACTCGTCGCGGAGTTCATCCCACAGCTCCTCCACCTCCCGATGGCGATTCAGAGCGCGGTGGCAGTCGGCCAGCACTGGGTGCTGCTCGGTCGTGCGCACCAGGTCGCGAAAAGCACTCAGTTCACGAATGGCATCGGACCACTTGCCGAGGCGGTAGTAGGACAAGCCCAGCAGCTCTCGTACCGAGGCCGCTTGCGGAGCAGCCTCTGCTATCGGCTTCAGCAGGGCACGGGCCTCTTCGAACCGCTCGCGTTCGAATGCATGGGCGGCATCTCGAAGGCGGAGATTGGCCTTCTCGCCCCGGCTGGCACCCAGCGCCCTCACCAGCTCCTCACGGGCATCTGCTCCGCCGCTCCCCGCGCCAGCGGATCGGGCAGCCCGGCCTCGACGTTCTTTGGGATCAAGCCCGTCCTCACTACGGGGAGGCCGTTTGCGACCCTCAGACGACGAGCTCCGAGCGCCAGAGGCCGTTGACCGACCACTGTCACCACGCCCTCTGGTACCGGATGATTCACGACCACCAGCACCGCTCCGACTCCGTCCCACAGCGCGCGTCGCCTCACCCCGTACCGACTCACCGTCGACACGCTCCCAGACCACCCGTTCATTCCCCGGATCAGGACGCAGATCACGGCCCTCGGCGCCGGCTGCGCCCCGGGCGTCTACCCGATCCTCGGCCAGCCGGGCTGCGCCGCGCCGTCCGAGACTCCCCCACTTGCGCGGACCGGCAACCTCGCGCCCCCTTTCATCCACTGGACGCGGGCTCTCGGACCGACCATGTGATCGCGAGCCACCGGAACGGGCTGGGCCGTCCCCTCGTCGCCCCCCAGCGACTGCACCTCTGCCTTTCGACGTACCCCGGCCCTCTGAGCCAGCTCTACCCGACCCCCTCTCGCCATCGCCTCCCCGCCGGACGGAGTCCTTGGCACCAGCGCCCTTGCCTTTCCGACCAGAGCCCCCCGCACCTGACCTGGCACCAGTGCTCCGGCCGTCGCCCTCTTGGCGCCGCCCACCTCCCGACCGGCC
>CAUJFC010000074.1 GCA_963169755.1 Actinomycetota bacterium
CGCCCCCGGGCACCCCCCGCCCCTGCTGGGGTCGCCCCCCGTCGTCCCCCCCCCGCGGCCTTTGCGGGGGGCCCGGCGGGGGGCCCCCCCCCGCGGGGGGGGCCCACCTCCGCGTCTCGAAGGCCTCAGGTGTTCATCGGGAGGCTGATCACCACTCCCGTGGCTATCACGAACATGGCGCCACTCAACATCACGGCCAGGTGTGATGCCGTGGTCGAGGTGAGCTTGCTGGCGATTCCCGCGAAGAACAGCACCGAGGCGTACAAGACCGCGGTCAACACGTATCGGTCAACGGTGCTGGTCGCTTCGTCGGCCTGCTTGGCGTGGTCCTCGGCCTGGTTCAACAGGGCGTCGATCTCGGCGGTGCCGTTGAGCACGTAGTCCGGCCGGTCGAAGGGTGTGCCAGGGGGAACCTGATCGTTGCTGGCGGATCGCCAGGCCTCGAACGACCGACTCAACTCGGGTTGGAACCGATCAGCGAGGGCATCGGCCAGCTCATGATCGCCGCGTATCGTGGCTTCGAGCCACACCGCGAAGCTGGTGACGTCGGTGGTGGCCCGACGGTTGACCACGTTCGACAGTTTGGTGGCGTCAAACCTGGCGGTGGTGGCGGCTCGATTCGAAACGGTGGTGTCGCCGCTCCAACGCGCCGCCTGATAGCTGGACCAGGCTGAGGACACGGTGGCCAAGCTGAGGATCACCGCGGCCGCCAGCTCCCACCACTGAGACCTCGATGAGTTGACTTCCGGATCGTCGGTGGCGCCCGGATCGTCGGTCATCTCCGGATCCTGCCCCATCGGAGCTCGACGTTGGTGGCTTTGCGCGCTGGGCCGATGAGAACGGCCACCAGCTCAGTCGTCGAGGTCCTCGGAGGCGGCGTAGACCCCAAGGAGATCACGGGCCGAGATGATGCCCACCAACTCGCCCTCTTCTTCGACCAGTACGTGGCGCAGGTAGCGCTCGCTCATGAGCTCGGCCACCTCGGCCACCGTGGCCGAGGCGTCACACCACACCAGGTCGGTGCTGGCCACGCTGTGAACCCGAACCTCTGAGGGGTCGGCCAGATCGGCCAGGGCCCGGATCACATCGCGCTCGGTGACGATGGCAGTAGCGATGTCCTCTCCGTCGCCGCCGTCGTCCACCACCAGCGCGCCGATGTCGCCAGCGGCCAGCAGGGCGGCCACCTCATAGAGGGAGGCATCGGGGGTGGTGGATGTGATCGGCCCACCGATGAGAGTTGCGATGGGGAGTGCTCCCGCCGCCGAGATCGGACCACCCAGGGCCCCCTCGTCGGACTCGTCGTCTGAATCGGACCACTCATCGTCGAACTCATCGGTCATGCCCCCAGGATGGTCGTGATCGCCCCGCTCCGCAACCGTCCCAGGACCCGGCGTGAGGGTGACCTAGGTCCCTGGCGCAACAGCGCTCGGGAGCGCACCATGGACAGATGGGGGAGCAGGCCACGGGAGTGGACATCGTGGTTTCCGTCGAGAGTCAGGTGGCGGTGGTGAGGGTGACCGGTGCGGTCGCCTCCGCTGGCGAAGTCCACGACCTGGCCGACCGGTTGTTGAGTTCGGTACCGCCGGCTGGCCCGGTGATCGTGGACCTGAGCCTGGTGGATGTAGCCCCCGACGAGTTGGCCTGGTTGGTACTGCGCTTCGAGGCGGCCCCCCACTGGCATCGCTTCCGGTTGGTCGACACCCGCCTCGAGGTCCGTCGAGTACTGCGCTCAGTCTGTCGGAGGGCACCAGTCCTGCCCGACGTGGACACTGCTCTGAGGACGGCACGAGGCGAAGTGCCCGCCGGCACCCCTCAGGTCGACATCGTGAGCCTCGGCCCGCCCTCGCCCTCCTCCGCCGGTCGGGCTGCCACTGGTGCATCGGTGGATGCTGCCCCTCGGGAGGTGGTACCGGACCGGTGATCGAGACCCCGCCTGGGGTGGGTCGGACTGGTCGATCGGTTGTTCGAGGGGGTTGGCAACCGAGCCGGTCAGGCGGTGATGGCAGGCACCACCGCTACCGGGCAGGGGGCGTGGTTCACGCACTGTCGGCTGACCGAGCCCAACAGCAGTCCGGCGAACCCTCCCCGCCCTCGTGAACCCACTACCAACAGCGCGGCATCCCGGGCCTCCCACAGCAGCGCTTCGGCCGCGGGGGCCGGTACCGCCAGGCACTCCACTTCGGGTTGGAGTGGCCCCAGCACATCCTCGACGAATCGGGTGAGGAACTGGTCGGCGGCCATCGCCAATTGATCGTCGTTCATCGCGCCGTTGGTGGTGGCACTCGATGAGATGACCGAGGGGTCCCAACCGTGAACCACCCGCAGTAGCACGCCGTGTCGGGCCGCCTCCTGAGCGGCCCAGCGAAGCGCGACCCTGGCACCATCAGAGCCGTCGATTCCCACCACCACCGGGGCGGTGCCGGGCATGACCAGATGTCCGCCGACGGCCACCACCGGGCTGCGGGCCTGGTGGAAGCACGCTCCGGTGACTGCCCCCAGCAGCATGCCGGCAAAACCCCCGTAGCCTCTGGTTCCCAACACCAGAGCTCGGCTGCCCTCGGCTTGGGTCACCAGGGTGTGCACCGGGTGGCCCGGTACTGATCGCCTCTCCAGGTCGGGAGTGTCACCAGCCAGTTCGGCCTTGAGGGTCTCGGCCACCTCGTCGACGATGGCCTCGGACGCGGTGCGCATGGACTCGGGGTCGACCGCGGCCATACCCACCGGGAGCGGCCAGTCGGGGAGGGGCACCGACCAGGCGTTGGTCAGGTGCAAGGTGGTGTCCCAGGCCCGGGCCTCGGCTGCTGCCCATCGCGCTGCCCGGAGTGAGGCGGCCGAGCCGTCCACCCCCACGATCACCGGGGCGGACGGGGCGCGGGAATCCATGCAGTCCAGCCTGGCCTGCGTTCAGCTCAGTTCACAGGGACCAAGGTCACCAGAGCGGAGGGTCGTTGCTACCTGACGTCGAGTGCGCCCTCGGCCACGTTGCGCGGTGTCCGAGGGTGCCAGGGCTCGGATTCAGCTCTGGCAGGTGATGGCGAACTCGGGGCAGTTGTCGGCTGCCAGTCGGGCGGATTCCTCCAGGTCGGCGGGGACGTCGCCGTCAACCAGCAGAACGGCGTAGCCCTCGTCGTCGGAGTCGAACAACTCTGGGGCCAGGCTGTAGCAGCGTCCGTGGCCCTGACAGGCTTGGGAGTCGAGAGCGATGCGCATCAGACCTCCTGGGGGCTTGTGATGCGGATGGGAAGGGTTCGTGGTCCTCGCACCTGACCGGTGGACCACCGAACGCCATCGGGATCGGCCAGCTCGTAGTCGGGGATGCGGGCCAGCCACTCCTCCAGGGCCACCCGCAGCTCCATGCGGGCCAGGTTCGAGCCCAGGCAACGGTGGATGCCCAGACCGAAGGCCAGGTGTCGGTTGCGCTGACGGTCGATCACGAACTCGTCGGCCCGCTCGAAGGCCTCGGGGTCCCGGTTGGCGGCCGGGAAGGCCAACAGCACCCAGTCTCGGGCTGGAACCGGACAGCCGCCGATCTCGGTGTCGTTGGCGGTGATGCGGGCCATGGTCACCGGTGAGTAGAAGCGCAGGAACTCCTCCAGTGCGAACGGCGCCACCTCGGGGTCCTCGACGAGGCGGTGACGGTCCTCGGGATGCTGGGCGAGGTGCCAGAGGCTGGCCCCCAGTGCGGACCAGGTGGTGTCGATACCCGCCACGATCAGCAGGGCGATGGTGCCGAAGACGTGTTCGTCGGTCAGGGGTTGACCGTCCATCTCGGCCTGGAGCAGGAACCCGATGAGGTCGTCTCGGTGGGGCTCACGCCGCCGTTGGATGATCACCTGGCTCAGGTAGTGGACCAGCGTCTCCTCGTAGGGAAGGTCGGCGTGCTGGCCGGGGGTCTCGATGATGCGGTGGATGAACGTCCGGAAGCGGTCGCCGTCTTCACGGGGCAGCCCCAACATCTCGGCGATGACGCGAACCGGAATGTGTTGGGCGTAGTCGACGGCGGCGTCGGCCAGACCGTCGGGGCGTTGAAGGATGTCGTCGATCAGTTCGCGACAGGCAGCCCGGGTGGCCTCCTCCCAGCGCTCGACCTGACGGGGGGAGAAAGCCGGCAGCAACAGCCGCCGGGCGCCGGCATGGAACGGGGGATCCGACGTGATGGGCGGGGCGTAGCCCTTGGGGGCCAGGTCCTCGGGTTTGAAGGCGTTGACGATCACGCCCTCCGAGGAGAAGTTCTCGGTGTCGTTGGCGATGGCGGTGACATCGGCGTGGCGCACCGGCAGCCACACGCCGCCGTGGGCGGGGCTGTGGGCCACCGGACAGCGCTCGCGCAGCTCGTCCCAGATGGCAGGAGCGGCGGCTGCGTAATCCTCGCGGGTGTGGTCGAACTCGGTGGCCCAGTCCCTGGGCCCCGCGGCGATGTCGGTCATGTTGGTCCCCTCGGTGGCCACCCGGTCGGAGTGGGCCGCCGCGAGGCTAGCGGCCGTGGTTCACTATCGATCTCAGCTTCCAGTCAGGGGAAACAGATGACCGAGACCGCCGTGGCCGACGAGCCCACCGTATGGGGAGAGATCCAGGGACGCACCATCACGTTCCCGATGGAGGTGCCGGTGCTGGACGCCGCCACCCTGTTGTTCAGCGTGCCGGCGCAGGCGGCTCAGGCCCTGTTGCCGGGAGACGCCTTCGAGGTGATCGAAGTAGCCGAGGGCACCGCCCAGATGGTCATCGCCCTGGTCGACTACCTGGACAACCCCTGGGGTGACTACCTCGAGATCAACCTGGGGTTCCTGGCCCGCCCCCGAGGTGCGTCCGACGACGTGATTGGGTCTTTCATCTACCGGATGCCGGTGGATCAGGCGTTCACTTGCGAGGCTGGCAACCGCGTCATGGGTTTCCCCAAGACCGTCGAGGATCTCGAACGCTCCAAGGGCAGCGGCCGCACCACCTTCACCATGCGGGTCGACGGTGAGGTCGAGTTGCGGGTGTCGTTCCCCTCGGTTGACGGCAGCGGTGAGCGCACCCGGGTCGAGTCGGTCAGCTACTCGTACCTGGACGGGGTGGCTTACCAGACCCCGCTGTCGCTGGACCTGGGTACCGGCTTCATCGACCCCGCCTCTGTCGAGATCGAGCTGGGTTCGGGCGTGGTGGCCGACGAGTTGCGGTCTCTGGGGCTGCCGGCCATCCCCGACATGGCTACCTGGGGAACGGGGTTGAGCGGCACTTTCCTGCTGGGTACTCCGGTGGGGGGCTGACCACACCGGTGGCAGCCTGACCACACCGGTGTCGGCCTGAATCAGCCGCCGGTCCAGGCCTGAACCCGGCGATCCAGCACCGCCAGGCTGACGGTGGCACCCCCCAGCACGATGTCGTGGAAACCTGGGAGCGAGAACCGCTCTCCCAGGCGGGCCTCGGCCTCGGCTCGCAGCCGCAGGATCTCGTGCTGGCCGACCTTGTAGGCCAGAGCCTGGCCGGGCATGCCGATGTAGCGGTCCACCTCGGTCTCGATCTCGTCACGGCTGACCGGGGCATGTTCGACCATGAAGTCGATGGCCCGTTGGCGTGACCAGCCCATGGCATGCAGACCGGTGTCGACCACCAGCCGACAGGCCCGCCACGAGTCACTGGCCAGCATGCCCAACCGGTCGATGGGGCTGCGGTACAACCCCATCTCGTCGGCCAGACGCTCGGTGTACAGCGCCCAGCCCTCCACGAAGGCGGTGTGACCCCATGACAGTCGCCGGAAGGCGGGCAGGTCGGGGCGTTCGGCGGCGATCGCCAGTTGCAGGTGATGGCCGGGGATGGCCTCGTGAAAGGCGATCGAGGCAGTTTCGGCTCGGCCCCGTTCGGTGGGGTTGTGCAGGTTGACGTGGTACTCGCCCGGGCGGCTGCCGTCGGGGGCGGGCGGGGTGTAGTAGGCGGCGGGGGCGTCGGCCGCCAGGAAGTCGGGGACCGGCGTGAGCTGGCAGGGGGCTACCGGCAGGATCCCGAACCAGTCGTCCATGGCGGCGGTGGCATCGTCCAGGCACTGCTGGGCGTGGTCCAAGATCTCCTGCCCGTCGCGGTAGCGCAGGTCGGGGTCGCCGAGCAGCCGGTCGAAGATCGCTCGGAGGTCGGTGATACCCCAGGCCTCTTCGGCGGCTTCGCGGTACTGGTCGGGGAGCACCTCGGTCACCTCGTGCAGACCCCGTTGATGCAGCTCATCGGGGTCGAGGTCCAGTCCGGTGTGTAGCCGGATCAGGGTCCGGTAGAGGTCGTAGCCACCGGGTATCCAGCACAGCCCGGCCTGCTCGTCAGGGCGGGCCACCGGGGCCAGTTCGGCTGCCAGGACCTGTCGGTAGCGCTCGAACGCCGGTCGTAGCACGGTGCGAACCTCGTCGGCCATGGCCCGTCGCCAGGCATCTTCTCCGTCCCAGTCGGTGGGGGCGGTGATGTTGGCGAACGGGTCGTGCTCGAGCGATGACGCCAGGTAACCGTCGATCTGGTTGATCGAGCGGTCGATGTTGATGCGGGCTGGGGTGCGACCCCGGGCCAGACCGGATCGGAACCGATCGGTCGCCTGATCCAACATGGCGGCGAGGGCCGAAATCCGGGTGAGGGCGGCTGGTGCCAGTTCGGCTTCGGGTATCGAGAGTTGGCCGACCATGGTCAGCAGGTCGGCGTGCACCCCCTGCATCTGGTCGCTCATCAGTTCGCTCAGCCGAGCGTCGATTCCCTGGATCGCCTCGGTCAGCTCTCCGCACAGCAGTTCTTGGGTGGTGGGGTGGGGGCAATCGAGTTCTGAGACCTCGATGGCACCCAGCTCGGTACCGAACTCGACCAGGCGCTGGCGGTGGGCGTCCTCGGCGGGCTCGGACAGGTCGTCGGCCCGGTCATCGAAACGGTGGTCGCCTAGGAAGCTGGCGAACAGCGGGCTGACCGTCAGGCGGTACTCCCAGTAGCGCTCGCACAGGTCCCGGAGATCATCTGATGCTGTCACCGGCCCATGCTCCCATGCTGCGGAGGACCGGTTGTGCTCGACCGGCGAGGCGGGATACCGGGAGGGTTCGAGTACGTCTCGAGCCCGGCTGGTTATGGTGACTCAGGCGGGGGAGCCGCTGGTCTGGCGTCGTACGCCCCGCAGGCCCGACCAGGCGAGTTGCGCGACCTGGTCGGCGAAGGCGTCGGCGTTGGTGCCCGAGGCCAGCCCCAGCTTCAGCCAGTGACGGGTGGTGGACTCGGCCAGCCCCACCACACCATGGCCCAGCACTCGCCGCTCGTCGGCGCTGAGCCCTTCGATCTCGATGAAGCCGGCCACCAGTTCGGCGATGGCCGACTCGACCTTGTCGATGGCGGCCGCCAACTCGGGGTCGGCGCGGTTGTGCTCAGAGAACAACACGGAAAAGGCCGAACCCTGACTGGCGGCCCATCCGAAGTAGGCCCGGAAGCCGTACTCGACCTGCTGGCGGGGGCCGGGGGCATCGGCCACTCCGGCCACGATGGCCCGTTCGAGCTGGGCCCCCATCTCTTCGACCAGCTCCCGGTACATGGCCTCCTTGGACCGGAAGTGCTGGTACAGCACCGGCTTGGTGACCCCGGCCGCCTCGGCCACCTCGTTCATGGAGGTGCCGTAGAACCCCTTGTCGGCGAACACCTCGAGCGCCACGTCCAGAATCTGGCGACGTCGGGCGGCCGCGGGTAGTCGGGTGGTTCCGTTGCCCCGCTCCGCACTCCGGTCGGTTGTAGAGCTGAGTTGAGGATTGTGCTGGTCAGTCATGGAGGTTGGGGGCTCGGGTGAACCCCCAACCTAGGCGTCGGTGCTGGTCGAGCCTGGTATCGGTGAGCCCGGAGGGCTCGCCGGGTCAGTGCTGGTGGCGGATGACCGAACGGGCCACGGTGCCGGCCTGCATGTCGGCGAAGGCCTCGTTGACCTGGTCGACGCTGATCTCCTTGGAGATCAGCTCTTCCAGCTTCAGGTCGCCCTGCTTCCACAGTTCGAGCAGGCGGGGGACGTCGCGGTACACGTCGGACGAGCCGTACCAGCAGCCCTTGATGGTCTTGGCCAGGTACAGCCAGGTGAAGGCGGCGTTCAGATTGACCATCACGTCCATGCGGGGCACGCCGACCAGGATCACCTGGCCGCCGGGGCGGACCGAGTTGATGGCCTGCTCGATGGTGGGGCCGAGGCCGATCACCTCGAAGGCCACGTCGACGCCTCGGCCATCGTTGGCGGCCATTGTTGCACCCACCGGGTCGTGGCCCTCCTCCACCAGAACCGTGTGGGTGGCACCGAAGGTGCGGGCCATCTCCAGCTTCGACTCGAAGCGGTCCACCGCGATGATGGTGGTGGCCCCGGCGATGCGGGCTCCCTGGATGACGTTGAGTCCCACTCCGCCGCAGCCGATCACCGCCACCGAATCGCCGGGGGCGATGTCGGCGGTGTTGAGGGCGGCCCCCACACCGGTGAGCACCCCGCAGCCGATCAGGGCCGCCACATCGAGGGGTACATCGTCGGGGATCTTCACCGCCGAGATCTCGGGAACGATGGCGTAGGGGCCGTAGGTGCCCAGGCAGGCCATCTGGTGCAGCGGGGCTCCGCCACTGGTGAGCCGGGTGGTGCCGTCCAGCAGGCCACCCGCCGCCTGGGCGGCCGACTTCTCACACAGGTAGGGCTGGCCGTGCGTGCAGGTGTAGCACTCACCGCAGGCCGGCACGAACGACAGCACCACGTGGTCGCCCACCGCCACCCGGCTGACACCGGGGCCGACCTCTTCGACGATCCCGGCCCCTTCGTGGCCCAACACGATGGGGGTGGGCAGGGGGATGGTGCCGTTCTGGACTGAGAGGTCCGAGTGGCACACCCCCGAAGCCACCACTTTGACCCGGACCTCGCCGGGCCCGGGCGGGGCGATCTCGACGTCGTCGCGGGTTTCGATCGGGGTGTCGAACGCGGGGAGTACGGCTGCCTTCATGGTGGGTCCCTTCGGGGCGGCGATGCCGGAGATGTCCTCCGGCCCAACGGCCCGTGACCCTATCTTGACCGCGCGGTCAAGTCGACGCGGGTGGGGACCAGCGGCAGCGGGTCAGGCCACCGGTCGGCCGTGGGCACGGTCGTCGCGGATGGCGGCCTTGATGCCGTATCCGAACACGATGGCCGGGGCCAGCACGATCGAGCCGATCACCAACGAACCGATGATCACGGTGACCATCCAGTCGCGAATCTCGGTGAACAGACCCACGAAGAACAACACGGTGGCCACCAGGAACAGCCCGTAACCCACCCGTTTGCCGGCCTTCACCAACTGGCCGATCCGGGCCCGTCGTTCCAGTACCGGATCAGCCGACGATGCGGTGGCTGGCCGGGAGGCTGGCTGATCGCTCATGGCCCCTGAGGCTACCGGTGCCGCCGTAGGCACCCCCAGACGCCACCAGCGAGGTCAGGGGATGGCGACGGTTCCGTCGGGGCGTCCCGCGGCCCAGCGCAGGTCGTCGCTCAGGCGCAGTTCGGGGTCGACGGGGTCGGTGCCGCCCAACACGTCGAGCACCGTCAGGAACCGGCGGACCTCACCCACGTCGTGGACCCGCAGTACCACGCCGGTTCCGCTGCCCACCGCCGCCACTGCCGCCAGGGTACCGGCCAGGCGTTCGCGGGGCCGGGTCCGGGTGAGAGCGCCGATGAAGTCCTTGCGGGAGATGGCCAACAGAACCGGGAGACCGTCGGGATTCAGGCTCGGCAGATGACGCAGGACCTCCACCGTCTGGGCCGGGGTCTTGGTGAAGTCGGGCCCGGGGTCCACCAGGATCGACTCGGGGTCGACCCCGGCCGCCACTGCCTCGGCGACCTTGTCGGTCAGGAAGGCACCCACCTCGGCGACCACGTTCCCGTACAAGTCGGTCTCTTGGAGGCGGGTCTTGGGGGGTGCAGCGGTGTGCATGACCACCAGAGCGGCCCGGTGACGGGCCACCAGCGGGGCCAGTTCCGGGGCCCGCAGACCACTGACGTCATTGATGATGTGAGCCCCCGCCTCCAGCACCGCTTCGACCACCGGCGGCTTGTAGGTGTCGACTGACACCACCACATCGGGAAGCTCGGCCACTATGGCTCTGACCAGGGGCTCGACCCGGGCGGTCTCCACGTCGGGGTGTACCTCGGCCACGTTGGTTATGCCCGACTGGCCGCCCACATCGATCACACCCGCCCCGTCGGAGACCAGGGCCCGAACCTGGGCCATCTGGGCCTCGAGCGGCCGATCCCCGGGGTCGGAGAACGAGTCGGGGTTGGCGTTGACCACCCCCATCAGAACCGGGCGGTTCAGGTCGAGAGTCCGATCGGCCAGTCGGAGGTGGCTCCGAAACTTCGGTGGGTTGATCACTGCCCCACCATAGGAAGTCGGGGAGTGTCCTCACCGCCGCAGCGGCGCAGACTCTCCCCGAATCCGGTTGCTCAGATGTCGGTGGCCAGGGTTGGGACCCGTGTGGTGTCAGCCGTTGGCCAGGGCGTTGACGGCCTTGTCGCCGGCCTTCTTGGAGAAGTTGATGGCGGCAACCACCACCACGGCGGCGGCCAACGCGACGACAATGGCGGCCACCTTGGGCTCTTGCTTGAGGCTGGCCAGCTTGTCGTTGTCGTACAGCTTGATGATGGCCGGCAGGATCAACAGCGACACCAGGTTCATCACCTTGATCAACGGGTTGAGAGCCGGGCCGGCGGTGTCCTTGAACGGGTCACCCACGGTGTCACCGATCACGGCGGCCTTGTGGCTCTCGGAGCCCTTGCCGCCTTCGGCACCGTCTTCGATGTACTTCTTGGCGTTGTCCCAGGCGCCGCCGGCGTTGGACAAGAAGTTGGCCATGAGCTGGCCCACCACGATCACGCTGGCCAGGAACGCCCCCAGGCTGATGGGGCCCAGGCCGAAGCCGATGATGACCGGAGCCAGCACGGCGATGAGGGCCGGGGTGGCCAGCTCACGCAGCGAGGCGGCGGTGCAGATGTCGATGGCGGGGCCGTAGTCGGGCTTCTTCTCGCCGCTCATGATCTTGCCGTCGGCGAACTGGCGACGGACCTCCTGCACCACCACACCGGCGGTGCGGGACACGGCCCGAATGGCCAGCGACGAGAAGATGAAGGCGATGGAGCCACCAACCAGCAGGCCGATGAACACCTTGGGGTCAGCCACGTTGATGATGTAGCCCTGGTCGCCGGCAGCCTCTCCCAGGCCGATCTGCTCGAGGATGGTCTCGCCGTAGGAGGCGAACAGGGCCACGGCGGCGATCACCGCCGAGCCGATGGCGAAGCCCTTGGTGACCGCCTTGGTGGTGTTACCCACGGCATCGAGGCTCACCATGATGCGCTCGGGCTCGCCCTCGAAGTTGCCCGACATCTCGGCGATGCCCGCGGCGTTGTCGGCCACCGGGCCGAAGGTGTCCTCGGCCACGATGATGCCGGTGGTCGACAACATGCCGATACCGGCCAGGGCCACCAGGTACACCGAGAACTTGAACGAACCACCGCCCAGGGCGATGGCGCCTCCGATGGCGACGGCCACCGCGATCAGGGCCCACACCGCCGACTCCAGGCCCGAGCTGATGCCCTCCAGCACGGTGGTGGCGGGGCCGGTCCGGGTGGCGGCGGCGATGTCCTGCACCGGCTTGGTGGTGGTGGAGGTGAAGTAGGCGGTGATCTTGGAGGCGGCGAAGCCGAGGGCCACGCCGAGCACGATGGCGCCGAACATGCGGGCCCCGGGCTGGCTCACCAGCAACTCATCACCGTTGGCGGCGGTGGGGTTGCCGACGTAGCCGAAGGCCAGGGCGGCGGCCCCCACAATCGAGATGCCCTGGGCGATGTAGATGCCCCGGTCGATGCACTTGAGGGCGTCGCTCTCGCCGGGACGGGCCTTGACCATGAAGATGCCCACGATCGAGGCCACCAGACCGATGGCCATGACCGCCACCGGGAAGATGAGGCCGCGGGCTGCCTGGTCGGGGCCCACACCGATGGCGCTCATGGCCGACACGCCCAGGATGATCGAGGCCACCAGCGTCACACCGAAGCTCTCGAACAGGTCCGAAGCCATTCCGGCGCAGTCGCCCACGTTGTCGCCCACGTTGTCGGCGATGGTGGCGGGGTTGCGGGGATCGTCCTCGGGAATGCCGGCTTCGACCTTGCCCACCAGGTCGGCGCCCACGTCGGCCGCCTTGGTGAAGATGCCGCCACCGACCCGCAGGAACAGCGCCAGGAGAGAGCCGCCGAAGCCGAAGCCCACCAAGATGGCCGAGCTGGTGTTCTGGAAGATCAAGATGATGGTGGTGGCACCCAGCAGGCCCAGGCCGGCGGTGGCCAGGCCCACCGATCCGCCGGTGCGGATGGCCACCTGGAGAGCGGCGGGGAAGTCGCTGCGGGTGGCGGCTGCGGTGGTGCGGATGTTGCCGCGGGTGGCCAGCCACATGCCCAGGAAGCCGATCGAGCCCGACGCGGCGCCTCCCACGATGAAGGCCACCGTGCGGAACAGCCCTGACTGCACGAAGCCCAGGGCCACTTCACCATCGGGATCGACGATCTTGGACGAGGTGAGGAACACCACCACCGCCAGCGGGATCACGATCATTCCGATGGTACGGAACTGGCGGGTGATGTAGGCCATGGCCCCGACCTGCACCGCGCCGGCGATCTCCTGCATCTCGGGGGTGCCGTCGTCAGACTTGAGGACGCCCTGCATGAGGACGTAGCCCACCGCCAGGGCGGCCAGGGCCACTCCGAGCGACAGGAAGAGGAGGGCCTTGTCGGTCCCTCCGAGGTTGAAGGCCTGGTAGCCACCTTCGGCTGCGAGCAGGTACACCGGTGATCCTCGTAGTGCTGGACGGCGGGGGAGCGCTGGCCATGGGCCGGGCGCAGCGGGGTCACGAAGGGCGCGAAACCCCGAACAGACCGCCCTTCGCTACTACGTCATGCGGACTTTGTGCAAGATCGCACAAGCGGGTGACGGGCCTGACAGCAGGCTCAGCCTTGGCTGTAAGCCTTTGCCTGCCGGGCGACCAGATCCACCACGTCGCCCATCACCAGGTTCACGTCGATCAGGTGCAGGCCCCATTCGGGCGTGAGGTCGCCGGGGATGTCGTCGGCGCGGGGACCGGGGTCCGGTTGGGGCTCGACCGCCAGGTAGCTGAACCCACCTTCACGCACGCACCGGCCCTTCACCAGACCTGGCACCGCCACGAACGGAGTGGTGATCTGGCCAGCGGAGGAATCCAGCCAGCCGGCGGCAGTGGTTGACAGTCCCAGGTCGCCCAGGATCGAGGCCTCTCGGTTGGCCGGGAAGTACGAATCCAGTTCGACCATTTCACCGTTTACGCCGCCGGCGAGATCTGCGGGGTTGGCGCACACTGCGTCCTGCCTCTCGGGCTGCTCACCCCGCTCGGCGGTGCTGCCGGCCACCGGGCCACCGAAGAACGAGTTGGCCGGTGGCGGAGAGGAAGCCCTGAACGACGCCCAGCTCACTACGCAGCCAACCTGGGTGTCGGACTTGCAGACCCCCACGTTCTCGAACTGAGCACCCACGTCCTCGCCGGCGGGGACCGTCACCGACCAGCCTGCCAGGTAAGCCGACACCAGCAGGGCTCGCACGTCATCGTTGGGGTCGATCTCCTCGGCGATCAGTCGGCTGAGCATGGCCGAACCCTGGGAATGTCCGATCAGCACCACGCCCCGGCCGCGGTTGTCGTTGGCCATGTACGTGCGCCAGGCATCGACCACGTCGGCGTAGGGGTCGACGGTTTCACCGGGTGCCACCTCGCCGCCGGTCAACGCTGCTGTCAGACCGGTCAGGGTGCGCTGGCGGTAGACGGGTGCGAACAGGCGGCACTGCGACTGGAGGCGTGCTGCCTGGTTGAGGGTCACGAAGCCCTCTTCGTCCTTCGAGGCTTCCCAGTCGCTGAACATGGTCTTGTCACGGGAGATGGTGGGGTACACGTAGAAGCAGTCGATGGGGGGATTGGCGGCCGCCTCGAACGGTTCGACGCTGGTCTTTCCGTCGGCGGCCACCACGGTGGCGTCCAGGTTCGAGTCGCAGATGTCGTCGGTATCGGGTCGACACACCCAGTGCGCTGGGTCGTCGTAGTTCTGACTCTGGTGGTCGGCGTAGCGTTCCAGAGGGCGGCCCGTGTCGGACGATCCCGCGGAGTCAGAGTTCGCAGTCGTGCTGGTGGGGGACCCGCTGACCGGCGCGGCGGTGGAGGGGGAGCCGCTGTCGTCGGAGTCGCCCGAACAGCCCGCCGCTCCCAGGGCGAGCACCAAGATCGCCATCGTGACCAGCCGACCCACGGTGCTCCGTTCGCTCCTGTGACCAGATGGCGAGCCTGGGAGGTGTCGACCATCCGGTCGGTGCGAATCTGTCGGGTCGGTCGAGCTGCGGTTGGTGCCTCGGCTGGTTGCCATCACCGGAGGGTATGCGAACACACCGGGCCGGGAGCACCGGACTGGTGGTTGTCAGACCCCGCCGGGTGCTTGGGGCATCCCACCTCCCGGCCCACCCCCGCCAGGCATGCCACCGGTCGAGGAGGTGTCGGCGGCGACTGCGGTCGGGTCGATCTGGATGACCCCGTAGCTGAGCATGGTGCCATCAGTGTTGGCCCGGGTGCTGAGTACGAACGGAGATGAATCGGGGGGAAACACCGTGTCCTGAGCCAGGGGCGTGTCCTGTACGCCGCGGTCGGAGTACTGGTCGTGGGTGGTGCAGATCTGGTCGGCCAGCTCGTCGGGGTAGCACCACTGAGAGATGATCCTGGTGGTTCCCTGCGGGTCGGTGACCGCGAAGTGGATGTGAATCGTCCGCCCCCGGTACCAACCCGGGAACAGGGTCTTGAAGTTGACCCGGCCGTCGGCGTCGGTGGTGCCCTGGCCGCGCATGTAGGTGCTGGACTGGGCCTCGGCGTCGTCCTCGGTACAGAACGCTCCGGCGAAGCGGGCGGCGTCAGCGCTGGCCGAGGTGTCGCCCGAGTAGATGCCTCGGGTGTCGCAGTGCCACACCTCCAAGGTGTAGTCCTTCAGCGGCTCGCACTGGCCGTCGACCAGTTGCAGGCACAGCTGCATCGGCAGGCCGGCCTTGCCGGCTGAGATGTCGTCGACGGTGTCGGTCTGGAAGTAGCAGGGCCCTTCCATCAGGCCGGGGGTCAGCGACAGCACACAGGTGGCAGCGCTGGTGAAAATCGAGGTGTCGGGGTAGTCGACGGTGATCAGCTGGGTTGTCCCCGACGCCCACTGGCCGTCGCCGATGGCGGCATCGGTGGTGGTCGGTTCGGTCGAGGCCGTAGAGGTGGTGGGGTTTTCGGTGGTGTCGGCGCCCGACGTGGATGATGTGGCGCGGTCGGGGGAGTCGTCGCTGCTGCATCCGTAGAGTGCGGCCATCAGCGGGGCGCTGACCAAGCCACCCAGAACCTGGCGGCGCGAGAACCTCGGCTGTGTCATGTGCGGCACGTTACGACGGTGGCGTCGCTAGCGGGTCGCGGTCAGGGTGCGGCAGTGGAGTGCAGGGCGGCCGAGAAGCTGATGTCCGACGACCCGGGGGAGTCCTGGTGGACCGAGACCGCGATGTCGTTGATACCGACTTGAACCAGCTCGGGCGGAACCGTGAACGAGCGAACCGCGTTCTCGGCACTGCCCGACCGGCCGCTGGAGGCCCGCAGGCTGGCCACGTCAGCTCCGCCTGGCATGTTGTCGCGGACCACCTCGACCCCGTTGACGTAGACCACCGCCCCGTCGTCGGCCACCAGGTCCAGGGTGAGGGTGGCGGGTACCGCGGTGGCCAGGAACTTCGTTCGGAACCATGACGTCACGTACTTCTGGCCGGAGTTCGGGCCCCACCCGATGACGGTGGACTCGTCTCCGTCGCCGTAGCCCAGTTGGGCGCCACCCTGGGGCCAGGCGCTGTCATCGAAGGACGGGAGGTACCAGTCGTTGGGCATGGTGCCGGTGTCGAGGTAGCGCCAGGTGGCATCCGCATTCAGGGTCACCGGGGCCGGTGGGGGTGGCGGGGCGGCGTCGAACACCGCCAACCCCTGGGCTGCCACCCCGGCTACCGAGGTGAAGTCTCCGGCCGCCACCAGGATCTGGCCGTCGGAGGCCAGGTCCCTCACGCCCCAGAACCGGTCGAAGGCGGGCAGCCAGTCGGTCTGGCGGGCTCCGGTGAGCATGGAGTTGCCGACCAGGCGGATGGTGTCGTCACCCTCGCATTCCTCGTGGTTGCCGGTGTACCAGTTGTCGCCGACGATGACCACCGCCTGGGCGTCGCCGCCGCAGCGTTGGCGGAACCCCTTGGAGCCGGTGGTGGTGTTGAACACCGCCCCCTGGTTGCCGTACTCGCCCAGGGCTGCCGCTAGGCGGGTACCAGATGGGCTCAAGTCGAGATCGAGTGCCTCGCCCGAGACGTCACTGAATGTGGGAGCCACCACCGCCCCGGTGTGGCCGTCGAGAGCGGTGAGGCGAGTGGTGGAAGTGCCGTGAACCGACGTGTACAGGCCGCCGATGTAGACCCGTGAGCGGTCGGGGTGGGCGGCGATGGTGTTGACACTGGCATTCACATCGGGGTTGAAGGTGGGGTCGACCGCTCCGGTGGTCAGGTCGAGAGCGGCTACCCGGTTGCGGGTCACGCCGCCGATGGTGCTGAAGGTGCCGGCCACATACAGCCGGTCGCCGGCCACCACGACCTTGTTGACCCGGTTGGTGTCGGCACGGAAGGCCTTGACCGCTCCGGTGTCGAGGTCGACCGCGGCCACCCGGGCTCGGGGCTGGCCGTTGACGGTGGTGAAGTCTCCCCCCAGGTACAAGGTGTTCCCTGACACCGCCAAGGTGCGCACAATGCCGTTGGTGTCGGCCCGGAAACCGGTGATCACCGCACCGGTGTTGCGATCGAAGGCGGCCAGGTTGGCCCACGATCCCCGGCTCTGACCACCCGGGCTGCGCACGGTGGTGAAGGTCCCGCCCAGGTAGATGCGAGAGGGGGTGAGCGAGACCGCCCAACCCACCCCATCCACCCGGTCCACGGCGCGGGGAGTGGCATTGAAACGGATGTCACCGGTGGGGTCGCAGCCCGTCAGTCCGAGGGCCACGACTGTGAGAAAGACCAGCAGCGTGGCGGCCCGCGCTGCCCGATGGCGGCACCGAAGCGGGGTCTGGATATCACCCTGAGTGTTGAACACCGGAAAACCCCCACGTTCCGTGATTGACGGTACCCCCCGGGCTCGGCTTCCACAAGGGGCAGCACCTATGTCCTCCCTGATCCGCGTCGACGCCGCCCGATCACCGCAATCATCTCGGGAAAAGATCAGGCCGGGCCCGTGACGGACCCG
>CAUJFC010000075.1 GCA_963169755.1 Actinomycetota bacterium
GGCCGGCCCGGTGCAAGGCGGCCTGGGCGGCGGTGAGCTGGGTGATCACCGCCTTGCAGTCTGCGCCCTCCTCCAGCAGCCGCTGCACCCCCCGAACCTGGCCCTCGGCTCGGCGCAGCCGGTTGAGCACGTCGTCGGACACATCGTCGGGAAATCGCATGACTGGTAGCATATACCGGTGGGGGTATTTAGGATGGAGTCCATGACCACCACCACCCGGGTAGCCGGACTACCCGACAACCTCGTGATCCACCAGTTCTACCTGGGCTGCCTGTCGCAGGCGTCGTACCTGGTGGGTGACCTCTCCACCGGTCGCGCCGTAGCGGTGGATCCCCGTCGCGACATCGAGGAGATGTTGGATGCCGCCGCCGAAGACGGTCTGCACATCGAATGGGTGATCGAAACCCACTTCCACGCCGACTTCCTCTCGGGCCACCTGGAGCTGGCCGCCGCTACCGGCGCCACCATCGGTATCGGCGCTGCCGGCACCACCGAATACGAGTCTCATCCATTGGCCGACGGTGAACTGCTCGACCTGGGGGGTGTGGTGGTGGAGGTGCTCCACACGCCCGGTCACACTCCCGAATCGGTGTCACTGGTGGTCCGACCTGCCCGGGATGATGCGCCGGTGGCGGTGCTCACCGGAGACGCCCTGTTCATCGGTGACGTCGGCCGTCCCGACCTGCTGGCGTCGGTCGGGGTCAGTGCCACCGACCTGGCATCCAGCCTGTACGACTCGGTGAGACGCCTGCTGGAACTCCCCGATGAGACCCTGGTGCTTCCCGCCCATGGGGCCGGGTCAGCCTGCGGCAAGGCCTTGTCGACCGAGACCATCTCGACCATCGGCGAACAGCGCCGCACCAACTACGCCGCCCAGCCGATGTCGCGCCAACGCTTCATCGACCTGGTCACCGAGGGCCAACCCACCGCGCCGGGCTACTTCGGCTACGACGCCTCGCTGAACCGCGCCGAGCGGGCCCTGCTCGATGAGCACCAGCCGCCCATGGAGCTGGACTTGTCGGGACTCGACGCCGCGGTGGCAGACGGGGCGGTGGTACTCGATTGCCGTAGTGCCGAGGACTTCGCGTCGGCCCACCTGGCCGGATCACTGAGTGTCAGCCTGGCCGGCAGGTTCTCTGAACAGGTGGGCAGTGTGGTGCCGGTGGGAACGCCGCTGGTGCTGGTCGCCAGCGCCGAGACCGCCCTGGAAGCCAAGGTGCGGCTGGCTCGCATCGGCTACGACCGGGTGGTGGGGGTGCTCAGCCGCCCCGAGGCGGTCCTCACCGATCACCCGGAGCGGGCATCGCGTCTCTCACGCCTCACCGCCAGCGACTTGACCGGTCGACAGCTCGAACTGGGCGATGACCTCCAGTTCGTGGACGTCCGCAACCCTGGTGAAATCGCCAGCGCCCCACTCCCCGGTGCCCGCAACATCCCCCTGGCACGACTGCGCGACGAGGCCGCGTCACTGGATCCCGACCGGCCGGTGGCACTGGTGTGCGCCGGTGGTGCCCGGTCGCTCATCGCCAACAGCCTGCTGCGCTCCCTGGGGTTCAGTGATGTGTCTGACGTGCTCGGCGGTGCCAACGCCTTGGGCGTGGCCGCGACCTGCCAACCAAACTGACCAGCGTGGGTCTCGCCGTCGTCCTCGGGCTGTTGATCGGTCTGGCCCTGGGATCGCTGGGAGGAGGCGGATCGATCCTGGCGGTCCCGGTTCTGGCCCACCTGGCCGGCCAAACCGCCGGTGCCGCCACCGCCACATCGTTGGTGGCGGTGGGGGTGTCCGCCGCGGTGGGCTCGCTGGGTCACGCTCGCGAAGGGCATGTGCGATGGGGGGCGGCCGCCGCCTTCGTGGCTACCGGGGTGGCTGGTTCGTGGGCTGGTACCACCCTCGGTGACCGGCTGGACGGAGACGTGCTGTTGCTCGCCTTCTCGGGTCTGGTGCTACTGGCTGCCCACCGCATGCTCACCGCCTGCCCCAGCTGTACCCGGGTGGGTGAAGAGGAGGCTCTGGCCGCTGACGGCGAACCTGATCGGCGTGACCCCGGTCTGACCGGTGTTGTGCGGGTGGTGCTCACCGGCACCCTGGTGGGGTTCATCACCGGCCTGTTCGGAGTGGGTGGGGGCTTCGTGATCGTGCCCGCCCTGACCTTGGCGTTGGGGTTGAACATGGCCCAGGCCATCGCAACCTCGCTGGTGGTGATCGTGGGCAACGCCCTGGTGGCGCTGGGCTTCCGGGGCCTGGACGCCGTCGACTGGGAGCTGGCCCTGCCCTTCACCGCCACCATGGTGGTGGGCAGCTATGTGGGATCCCGTGTGGCCCACCGGTTGCCGCCGGCCGCCTCGTTGCGGGCCTTCGCCTCGCTACTGGTTCTGGTGGCGGTGGGCAACGCGGTCGCGGCCGGTGCTGCCCTCTGGGGCTGAGATCGCCCGGCGGCTGCGAACGTGCAGTACCCAGCCCACCACCACCATCAACAGCGCTACCACTCGTATCGGTAAGTCGCCCCAGCGCACATAGAGCGTGTGGCCGCTCCTCAGCGGAACTGCCCGGCGGACCTCGACTCGGGCCTCGACCTGGCTACTGCGCTGGAAGACCTCACCGGACGGGCTGACGAAGGCGCTGAAGCCGGTGGGAGACACCTGGACTGCCCAGCGCCCGGTTTCCAACGCTCGCAGCCGGGTGGACGCCACCTGTTGGGTCTGGACCAGGGTTCCGGTGTAGGTGGCACCGTTGGTGGGGTTGTAGAGCAGTTCGCCACCGGCGGCTACCCCCGAACGGGCTCGATGCCCGAAGAACACCTCCCACGAGATCACAGTGGCCAGCCGGGCGGCAGGGGTCTCCAACAGCCCTGACTCGTGGGAGACGGTGGCGTCGCGCGACGCCAAGGTGTCGGGGGCGAACCGTTCGATGAACGAGCGCATGGGAACGAACTCACCGAAGGGGACCCGCTGCACCTTCACGTAGCGGTCGGTCCACTCGCCGTCGCGAGTCACCACCTGCGACGAGTTGCGCCAGTGGGTTTCGCTCACCCCCTCCACCGTGCCCACCACCAGGGTGGTGTCGAGGCGAGCGGCCAACTCCTCGAGCTCGCGGCCCTCCTCGGCGTCCTGCACCGGACCGTCGGTGTCGACCACATCCTCGGGCCACAGCACCAGATCCAGCCCCGGTGGAACCTTGGCGCTGGCCTCGAGGTGGCGTTCGAACACCTTGCGCTCATCGGTGTTGATGGCCCTAGTGCCCTGGGGGCCACCGCCTTGCACGTAGGCAACATCGATGGCTCGACCGGTGTCGGCACCTCGGGGAGCCACCAGGGCGCCACCCAGCACCAGCCCGGCCAGGGCCAGCGCCACCGCACCGCTACGACGCTGGACCCCGCCCTCTGACAGGCCCGACACCGCCAGGCCCACCGCCACAGTGATGAGACCGACCAGCAGCACCCCGCCCACCCGGGCCACCGCCGCCAGAGGACCTCCGACCTGACCCACCGCCAGCAACGAGAGGGGAACACCTCCGAAGGGCCACGCGCTGCGCAGAGATTCACACAGCACCCAGGCACCGGCCAGAGCCGGCCAACGCCCGGGACCGGGCGGAACGCACACCATGAACACGCCCAGCATCAAGGCGTAGGCCCCCGCCGCGATCAGATAGCCCGGAAGGGTGAGCTGACTTATCCACGAGATGGTGGGTACGAACAGAGCCAGGCCCACCAACGTGCCCCGCCCCAATCGCTGAGTTGCGGTGGTACCGGCCAGCAGCCGGTCGATCATCGCCAATCCCGCGAAGGCCAGCGGCCACCATCCCCAGGGCGGCAGGCTGAGAGCTATGAGCGCGCCTGCGGTCACTGCCCGCGGCAGTGGACCGATGGGCCTGCTGAGCGCTGTTCGCGGGGACGTGAACCGATGGGTCGCCGACATCGGTTGTCAGTCTGGTCCACCGTGGGACCATCCCTCGGCCGGGTGCTGGTTACGGGAAGCCAGCACCCGGCCTCCGGCCTCCGCTCCCCCCCCCAGGGATCCACGCGGAGGCTCGGCCTGGGGATGTCAGCTGGTGGCGGGAGGAGTGAAGGCCACCGCAGCGTGGGCCAGCAGGCGGGCGCCCCAGCCGCTGCAACCGGGCACGGCCACGCCCCGGTCCGAGTCGGCCTGGGCGGGACCGCACATGTCGATGTGGGCCCACGGGGTGTCACGCACGAAGTGCGAGAGGTACAGCGAGGCGATGATGGCGTCGGGTTTGCCGATCGGAGCGCAGTTCATGAGGTCGGCGGTCAGAGACTCGAGCTCGCGGCGATAGGGCTGGTGGAGCGGAAGCTGCCAGACCAGCTCACCGGCGG
>CAUJFC010000076.1 GCA_963169755.1 Actinomycetota bacterium
GGGTGGCTTCCGGGACATGACCCGTATCGCCGCCGGTACCCCTGCCATCTGGCCCGACATCTGTGAACAGAATCGCACCGCCATCGTCGGGGTCATGGACCAACTGGTGGACGAGCTGATCAGAATCCGTGACCTGGTGGACAGAGGGGAGCGGACCGATCTGATCGAAACCCTCGAGGTCGCCCACCGGGCTCGCCGCAACCTCCCGGGGCGAGTGGTGCAGCCCGAGTCTCTCGCCGAGATCCGTATTCCGGTTCCCGACCGAGATGGCGCCATCGCCACCGTCGCCACCCTGGCCAGCCAGCTGGGTATCAACATTGCCGACTTCGAGATCGCCCACTCCAGCGAGGGCGACCGCGGGGTACTCATCGTGTTGGTCGATCGTGACGACGCCGACAACTACCGGCAGGCTCTGGTGTCCAGCGGATACCGACCGTCGGTTCGTCCACTGTCATGACCAGCCAACCCCCACCGTCCCCGCTGACGTCCCTGGCCGACCCTCTACCCATAGTTCCGGTCGGTGGACCACTGGACGCCACCGTCGAGGTGCCGGGATCCAAGTCCATCACCAACCGCGCCCTGGTGTGTGCGGCGCTCTCGTCGGGCACGTCCGTGCTCGAAGGCGCCCTGTTCGCCGATGACACCCTCGCCATGGTCGGAGTGCTCGAACGGCTCGGGCTCGACGTGGTGACCGATACGGACCGATCGAACATCACCGTCACCGGCTGCTCGGGGAAGGTGCCGGCCACCGCCGACCACCTCGACGTGCGCCAGTCGGGAACCACCGCCCGATTCACCCTGCCCCTGCTGGCCCTGGGCTCGGGCTCGTACCGCGTCACTGCCCACCCCCAGATGCAGGCTCGGCCGATGACCACCTCCTTCGACGCCATCCGCTCCCTGGGAGCTGACGTCGAGGCGCTGGCTGTATCCGGCCACCTCCCGGCCATTGTCACCGGCGGTGAGTTGCGATCTCAGCTCATCCGGCTCCCGGGCGACAGCTCCAGCCAGTTCCTGTCGGGGCTCTTGATGATCGGTCCCTGCCTGCCCGAAGGGCTGAGGTTGGAACTGACCACCGAACTGGTGTCACGTCCCTACGTGGACATGACCGTGGCGGTGATGGAGGCGTTCGGGGCTCGGGTGCACCGCCCCGACCCCCGCACCTTCGTGGTCGAGCCGGGCTCCTACCAACCCACCCGGTACCGGGTGGAGCCCGACGCGAGCGCCGCTTCGTACCCGTTGGCGGCGGCCGCGATCTGCGGGGGACGGGTTCGGGTCGAGGGACTGGTGACACCCGCCATCCAGGGCGATGTGGCCTTCGCCGGGGTACTGGCCACCATGGGAGCCGACGTCACCGTCGACTCCGACGGAACCGAGGTGCGGGCCGTGGCCGGTGGCCTCCGGGGCGGCACCTTCGATCTGACCCACTTCTCCGACACCGCCCAAACCCTTGCCGTGGTGGCTCCGTTCGCATCGTCGCCTGTCACCGTGACCGGGATCGGCTTCATACGCCGCAAGGAGACCGATCGCATAGCGGCGGTGGCCACCGAACTGACCCGCTGCGGCATAGATGTCACGGTGGACACCGACGGATGGACCATCGCTCCGGGTCGGCCCCGACCAACGGTGGTGCACACCTACGAGGATCACCGCATGGCCATGAGCTTCGCCCTTCTGGGACTGGCGGCCGAGGGCATCGCCATCTCCGACCCGGGTTGTGTGGCCAAGACGTTCCCAGGATATTGGGACCTTCTCGGTAGGGTGGCGGGCCGTGGTTGACCACTCTGACGATGCCCCAGCGTCCAGCCCGTTGAGGATCGTGGCCATCGACGGCCCCGCGGGATCAGGCAAGTCCACGGTGGGCCGGGCGCTGGCCGACCGGCTGGGCCTGGAATATCTGGATACCGGAGCCATGTACCGAGGAGTGACCTTCGCCGTGCTCCGAGCTGGCCTCGATCCCGCCGACGCACCGGCGGTCGCGACCCTGGCCCGAGAGGTTGAGCTGAGCCTGGAGGGGGGGATACTCACCGTCGACGGGGTCGATGCCACCGCCGACATCCGTGGCCCCGAGGTGACCCGGGCAGTCAGCGCGGTCGCCGCCAACCCGGCGGTACGCGAACTGATGGTGCAACGCCAACGCGACTGGGCGCGCTCGCGGGGTGGCGGAGTACTCGAGGGCCGAGACATCGGCACCGTGGTGTTCCCCGATGCTGCACTCAAGGTCTATCTGACGGCTTCACCCGAGGTTCGAGCCCGCCGGCGGACCGCCGAGGTGCCCGACCTCGATTTCCAGACGGTGGCCGCTGACATCGCCCGCCGCGATGCTCTCGACCAAGGTCGCGAGGCCAGCCCGCTCACCCAGGCCGGTGATGCCCTACTGGTGGATACCAGCGATCTGAGCGTCGATGAGATCGTGACCGACCTGGCTTCACGCCTGGACAGAGGCCGCCATCGTCCGGCACACCCGATGGCGGCCGATCTGGCCCGAGGTGGCGACGCGGGTCGGCACGGCAACCCCTGGGCAGCCACCCCGGGAGAAATGTGGCTGTACCGGGTGGTGCGAGGCGCGTTGGTGGGATTCGCTCGTGTCTGGTTCCGGGTTCGAGCATCAGGTCTGGAGAACGTCCCGGCCACCGGCGCCTACATCGTGGCCCCGGTCCACCGCTCGAACCTGGACTTCATGCTGGTCCTGATCCTCACCCGACGGCGGTTGCGATTCCTTGCCAAGGACACCCTGTGGAAGGGGTTCTGGGGTCGGTTGTTCACGGCCCTTGGGGGTATCCCGGTCGCTCGGGGGTCAGCGGACCGAGAGGCCCTGAGAACCTGTATCGAGGTGCTCGAGGCCGGCGAACCGGTGGTCATGTTCCCAGAAGGCACACGCCAGCACGGGCCCGTGGTACAGCCACTGTTCGATGGGCCCGCCTACGTTCAGAGCCGTACCGGTGTGGACATCGTCCCGGTCGGGATCGGTGGCTCCGAGACCGCCATGCCCAAGGGCTCCAAGGTCATCAAGCCCCGGCCCATACGGCTAGTGGTGGGCCGCCCGTTGCCAGCGGTACCTACCCAGGGGTCCAAGGCTCGGCGCGCCGCGGTCCGGGCTCGGACGGCCGAACTGCACGAGGTGGTCCAGGACCTCTTCGACCGAGCCCAAGAACAGGCAGGAACTCCCAACCGACCAGCTTGATCCAACCCTGGGGCCACCGGCCGGACCGGATCTCCATGAGCTGTTCAGCCGTGCAGCCAGACGCCGGTGAATACCGCGGTGATCGCACCGAGTGCGCTGAGCGTTCCCCCGATGGCCAGGGCGATCTTGGATCGTGACACCACGTGGCTGGCGGCACCTATACCCGAGGCAGCCACCGCCAACAGCTTTACCGACAGGAGAACGTGATACGAGGTGGGACGGTCACCGACCGACACCTCCAGCAGGTTCCAGATCCCGGTGGCCAGCAGAACGCCGTACGCCGGCCAGGCGAGCCGGTTGAAGGCTCGGGCCACGTCCTTGGTCGCGGTGTCGCCTAGGGCGCGCACCGTGGACAGTTGCGCCGCCAGGGTGAACTGCCCTCCCACCCAGATCGTGGCCGCCAGTACGTGAAGGAACAGTCGGATCAGGTGGATGTCGAAGGGAACCATTGGTCCGCAGCCCATCACAGCGGTTCATCTGACCCCAAGTCAGGCCGGTGGTGTCATTGGTCACCGCCGTGCGGCGCCTCTCAGAGAGATGACAGAACGTCGGCGGCGCGGATGGCCCGCTCCTGTACCGCTGGGCGGTTAGCAGTCGGTCCGCCGAGCGTAACGGTGGCCGCCAGATCGATGGCGCCCAGCAGATCACGCAGGTTACGGGGCGGGGGGAAGTATTCGTCCTCCTCGGTGAGGCGGACCTCCTCGACTCCGTTCACTGGCGCCAGGATCGCCAGTACCTCCTCGACCAGCGAGTCGGGCGCCGACGCCCCAGCAGTCACTCCCACGACACCACATAGGTCATCGGGTAGCTCGGCCGCCGAGTTGATACGTAGAACCCGGGCAGTTCCCGCCTGGCGGGCCAGCTTCTCCAGCGCCAGGGTGTTGGACGAGTTGGCCGAGCCGATCACCACCACGGCATCACAGCGTGACGCGATCTGGCCCAGAGCGCCCTGGCGGTTGGTGGTGGCAAAGCACAGGTCGGACCGGCCCGGGGTCCACATCTCGGGCCACCGGTCGCGGGCGGCTTCCATCACACCCTCCCAGTCCCGGTGACTGAGGGTGGTCTGGGCCAGCATGGCCACCGGGGCGTCGAACTCGGGCAGGTCGGCCACCTCCTCCACGCTCTCCACCCGGTGGATGGCATCGGGCGCTACCGCCATGGTGCCCACCGCTTCCTCGTGGCCTTCATGGCCGATGTAGACGATCTGGTATCCCTTGCCGGCCCGTACCTTCACCTCGTGATGGACCTTGGTGACCAAGGGGCAGACGGCGTCCACGACATATCCGCCGTTGGCCCGGGCGGCTTCGACCACCTCGGGGGCCGAGCCGTGGGCCGACAACATCAGGGGTCGACCGTGGGGTACCTCGGAGATGTCGTCCACGAAGATCACACCCTGTTCCTGGAACCGGCGGACCACCGCCTGGTTGTGGACGATCTCGTGGTAGCAGTACACGGGCGGATCGAACGCCTTGACCATCCAGGCCAGGGCCTTGATCGCCATCTCGACGCCGGCGCAGAACCCCCGGGGGGCGGCAAGCAGCACACGGTCAACAGCCATCGCTGTCCACCCTAGGAGAACATCATCCAGTTTCCGTCGTGTTGAGGACCGAACCCACCATCGGGGGACCCATCGACGGCCGGTAGGATCCGATGACCATGTCCGCGCCCCGAGTGCTTGCGGTCACCCCCGGGTCGCCAGCCGCTGCGGCCGGCCTGATGGTGGGTGACGAGATCCTCACCGTTGACGGTGAGGCTCCTCGCGATGTGATCCGCTGGACATGGCTCACCGACGAGGCCGATCCGGTGCTCGAGGTTCGCCGCGGGGGCCTTGAGATCACCGTTGAGGTCCCCAAGGCTGCCGGCCAGAAGCTGGGGGTGGACGTCCACTCGGCACTGTTCGACCAGCTGCGTACCTGTGACAACCACTGCGAGTTCTGTTTCATCTACCAGCTGCCGCCGGGGATGCGTAAGAGCCTGTATCTGAAGGACGACGACTACCGGTTGAGCTTCCTGTACGGAAACTTCACCACCCTCACCCGCTTCACCGAGGCCGACTTCGAACGAGTGGTGACCGAAGGTCTCTCCCCGCTCAACGTGTCAATCCACGCCACCGATCCCGATGTTCGCAACGACCTGCTCCGCAACCGGCGGGGTGGACCGTCGCTGCGCTGGCTGCGGGCCCTGTTGGACCACGGGGTGGAGATCCACGGTCAGGTGGTTTGCTGCCCGGGGCTCAACGACGGGGCTGTACTGGAGCAGACCCTGATGGGGGTGTTGGACCGGTTCCCCGAGTTGGCCAGCCTGTGCATCGTGCCGCTGGGGGTGAGCCGCTACAACACCGAGCCACGGATGAGGCCCACCACCGTGGCCGAGGCCCGCACTGTCGTACGGATCGTCGAAGAATGGCAGGAGATCTTCTTGGAGATCCTCGGGCACCGTCTGGCGTTCGTGGCCGACGAGTACTACGTGCTCGCCGGGCTGCCCTTCCCACCGGCGGAGACCTACGAGGGGTTTCCCATGTACGAGGACGGGGTCGGCATGGCCCGCACCTTCGAGGCCGAGTTCACCGGTCGTACCGCCGATGTGACACGGCCTCGGGAAGGCTTTTTCGCCTGGGCCGATCACTCCACGGTCGAGGCCGCCCCTCCCGGCCGGCGCTACGAGGCGGCTGGCGACCTGGGGGCGCCACCGGAGGGCTATCGGGCCATCCGCTCAGCCTCGCCTGAATCGGAGGGTTCGGTGGCCATGACGGTCTCGAACTCCGATCTGGGGTCGGGTGCCGACAGGCCCGGGAACCGCTCGGGAGTGACGGTCCAGATCCGGCCCCGCCGGGATGCCCCGGTGGGAATCCTCACCGGCACTGCCGGAGCGGCCGTCATAAAACCGGTGGTTGCGACCCTGGGCCGTCCGGATGTGAGGGTGGTACCAGTGGCCAATGATTTCTTCGGTGGCACCACTTCGGTCACCGGCCTGATGGTGGGCGCCGACCTCAGCAGGGTGCTCGCTGACCAACCCGAAGGCCACCGCTACCTTCTGCCCGACGTCTGCCTGTCGGGTGGACGATTTCTGGACGGGCTCACCCCGTCCGATCTACCTCGCCCAGTCGAGGTGATCCCCACCGATGGCGCGGCTCTACGCCGTGCTCTGGAGTTGACCAGCGCATGACGTCACAAGAACCGCTCGAACTGCCCATGGTGGCCATCATCGGCCGGCCCAACGTCGGCAAATCGACGCTGCTCAACCGAATCGTGGGACGCCGCGAGGCGATCGTCGAAGAGAAGCCAGGTGTCACCCGAGACCGCAAGGAGGTGGTGGCCGACTGGCAGGGTCGGTCGTTCCGCTTGGTCGACACCGGTGGTTGGATGCCCGGCGGCGACGCCTTGGACGAGAAGGTCAGCCGCCAATCCGAGAAGGCCATCGCCGAGGCCGACGCCGTCATCATGGTGGTCGATGTCACCACCGGGGTCACCGAGGAGGACGCTCGGGTAGCCGAGCTGCTGCGAGGTTCCCCCAAGCCGGTGTTGGTGGTGGCCAACAAGGTCGACGACGCCAGCCACGAGGCGCTGATCTGGGAGTTCCTGTCGCTTGGACTTGGCAACCCGTGGCCGGTCACCGCCCTCCACGGCCTGGGAACCGGCGACCTGCTCGATGAACTGGTGGCAGCCCTTCCCGAACCTGAGGGTGACGCCACCAACGCCGATGACCTCGTGGCGGGAGCCACCGGAGAAGACAAGGTGTTCTCGGTCGCACTGGTGGGCCGCCCCAACGTGGGTAAGTCCACGTTGTTCAACCGCCTGATCGGTGAGGACCGCTCGGTGGTGCACGACATGCCAGGGACCACGCGCGACGCCATCGACACCGTGATCGAGACCGACGACGGCCCCATCCGGTTCGTGGACACCGCCGGTATGCGCCGCAAGGCCCGCATCGAGGAGGGCACCGAGTACTACTCGTTCGTGCGGGCCCTCCAGGCGGTGGACAACTCCGACGTGGCCCTTCTGGTGATCGACGCCACCGAAGGGGTCACCCATCAGGACCAGCGTTTGGCCGAACGAATCGACGCCGCGGGCTGTCCCATCGTGGTGCTGCTGAACAAGTGGGAACTGCTCGACACCGATGCCCGCACCGCCGTCACCTACGAAGTGGGACAGAAGTTGGCGTTCCTGGGTGAGAGCGAGGTCATCCGGATCTCGGCTCTCACCGGCAAGAACGTCCACCGGTTGATGCCTGCCCTCGCTGATGCCATCACCGCCTATCACCGCCGGGTGCCCACCCGCCGGGTGAACGAGGTGGTGTCGCTGGCCCAGTCCGCCCAGCCCGCTCCCCACGGAGCCCGCATCCTCTACGCCACCCAAGGCGCCACTGATCCCCCCACGTTCACACTGTTCGCCAACAAGGAACTGCCAGCCACATACCTGCGCTACATCGAGCGCAAGCTCCGCGAGGCTTTCGACTTGGGAGCCACTCCGATCAAGCTGCGCGTCCGTCAGCGTTCAAACTGAACCGTGGCCGCCACCGACGTCGCCCCGCCCGCCACCGTCACCAGCGAGTCCGGCCTGACGGCCTCTGAGGTCCGCCAACGGCTGGACGCCGGCCAGACCAATGCGGTTGAGGAAACCACCTCTCGCACGGTGGGCGAGATCGTACGAGCCAATGTGCTCACCCGGTTCAACGCCATCTTGTCGGTACTGGCGGTCGCGGTGCTGGCCACCGGACGCTTCGGCGACGCCATGTTCGCGGTCGTCCTGGTGCTGAACGCCCTCATTGGAATCGGCCAAGAGGTGCGAGCCAAGCGCACCCTTGATCGTTTGGCGCTGCTCCACGCCCCGACCGCCCGGGTGGTGCGCGACGCCCGAGTGAGCGAGCTTCCGGTAGCCAAGGTGGTACTCGATGACCTGCTCGAACTCCAGGGGGGTGATCAGGTCCCCGCCGACGGAGTGCTGCTCAGTGCCTCCGGCCTGGAGATCGACGAGTCGGCGCTGACCGGCGAGTCCGACCCGGTACCCAAGGGGCCAGGTGAGGGCGTCCTGTCGGGCACGGTGGTACTGGCCGGCACGGGTCGGTTCCAGGCCACGGCGGTGGGCGCCGACGCCTACGCCCGACGCCTGGCAGCCGAGGTGAAGGTGTTCACCCGGGCCCGATCCGAGTTGCAGGAGGGGATCAACACCCTGCTCCGCTACATCACCTGGGTGATCGTGGGGATCACACCCCTGTTGGTGTGGTCGCAGTTCCGCATCGACGAGACCGGCGACTGGCGAGAGCCGGTCACCGCCACGGTGGCCGCCCTGGTGGGGATGATTCCCGAAGGACTGGTGCTACTCACCTCCATCTCGTTCTTCTTGGCAGCCCTGGACCTGACCCGACGGCGGGTGCTGGTTCAGGAGCTTCCAGCAGTGGAGGGCCTGGCCCGAGTCGACGTGGTCTGCCTGGACAAGACCGGCACCCTCACGCTGGGCGACATCGAGTTCGACCAGCTGATCCCGGTAGGTGCCGCCGCCCACAGCGATGGAAGCCGGGTGGCATCGGCTTTGGGGGCCATGGCCGATTCCCCCGATGCCAACGCCAGCCTCGCCGCCCTGGGCGAAGCCTTTCCCGCCCCCGCCGGCTGGACCGCGGACGGGGGAGTGCCGTTCTCTTCGGCTCGCAAATGGAGCGCGGTGGCCTTCGGGGAGCACGGCTGGTGGATCCTGGGGGCGCCCGACGTGCTGCTGGCAGCCGACGCGCCCGAACGGGCCACCGTGGCTCAGCTGGCGGCCCAAGGCCGCCGGGTCCTGCTGGTGCAGTCCACCAACTCACCGGTCACCGCCGAAGCCCTGCCGACCGACCGGGTTTCTGAAGCACTGGTGACGCTGTCGGAGAAGATCCGACCCGACGCCGCCGAGACTCTGAGCTACTTCCAGGATCAGGGTGTGCAGATCCGGGTGATCTCGGGCGACAACCCCGCCACCGTGGCGGCCATCGCCACCGAACTGGGTCTGGAGGTGGGAGATCCAGTCGATGCCAGGGAACTGGGTGAAGAACCCGACGACCTGGCTGACGCCGTGGCTGACCGGGTGGTGTTCGGCCGTGTCAGTCCCCACCAGAAGCGTTCGATGGTGCGGGCCCTACAGGCTCAGGGCCACACCGTGGCCATGACCGGCGACGGAGTGAACGACGCCATGGCTCTCAAGGACGCCGACATCGGGGTGGCCATGGGCAACGCCGCTCAGGCCACCAAGGCGGCCGCCCAGCTGGTACTTCTCGACGGCGAGTTCTCCCGGATGCCCAAGGTGCTCGCGGAAGGACGCCGGGTCATCGGCAACATCGAACGGGTGTCCAGCCTGTTCGTGTCCAAGAACACCTACTCCTTCCTGCTGGTCATCCTGGTCACCATCGTGGGCCTGCCCTATCCGTTTCTGCCCCGCCACCTGACCCTGATCAGTTCGGTGACGATCGGGATACCGGCCTTCTTCCTGGCGCTGGGACCCAACCCGGCTCGCTATCGGCCCGGCTTCTTGCGCCGGGTCCTGAACTTCGCGGTGCCCTCGGGGGCAATTGTGGCCCTGTCGGTGTTCGCCGCCTACCTGCTGGCCGAGTTCGAGCACGCCAATCCTGACGAGCGCCGAACCGCCGCCACCATCGCCGCCTTGGTGGTGGCTCTGTGGATCCTCGGAGTGCTGGCCCGCCCGGTGAAGGCGTGGAAGCTGGCGTTGGTGGCCACCATGGCCGGTATCGCCGCCGCCGCGGTGGCGATACCCCCGGTGCGCGACCTGTTCGAGCTGGATGTGCCGGCACCGATCCTGCCCCAGGCTCTGGCCATCGGTGCCGCCGGGGCGGCGGCGGTGGAGTTGATAGGTCGAAGGGCGGCCCAGCTCAACGGCCACGACCACCGTCCGAGCCCTGTCGACGCTGGGTAGCATCCGGGCACCATGCGCCTGTCATTGCTGCTCGTGGTCGCGGCGGCCTGCGCCATCGCGGCGGGGGTCTGGCTGCGGTCGGCGCTGAGGCTGAACGTGGTGGCCGGCCGGACCGAGCGCCAGTTCGGCCGGACATCGGATGCTGCCACTGTGGCCCGGTCGGCCTTCCGTAAGGACGTGCACTCGGCGATCCTCTACGGGGTACTGGCGGTGGCGGCCGGTGTGGGCTCCTACGTCGACGACGCCGGCTGGCTGTTCGCCCTGGTGCTGGTACCAGTCGCGGTGTCGATCGGCTTCGGACGGGACTTCGTACGTGACTCGCGGCTGGCCGAGAGTCGCTTCGCCTTGGAGCGACGGGCCGAGGAGATCCTCTCTCAGGAAGACCTGGCCCCCCGCCGGTGGGCCGAGCGGCTGGCCCCCGAGCACCTTCCGGATGTGGCAGGGTTCGAGATCGGCCGGGTGTACCAGCCCGGTACCGGGCTGATGGCGGGTGACTTCTACGACCTTTTCCCGGTGGGACCTTCCCGGGTGGCGGCAGTCATCGGTGATGTCACCGGTCACGGGATCGAACCGTCCATCACCGCCTTCCAAGCCAAGTACCTGTTGAGGGTGTTCCTGCTCCAGTACCGCGACCCGGCCCAGGCTCTCGAGGAGCTGAACGTGATCATGTCGGGGCTGGGACGCAACGAGGAGATGATCTCGTTGTGTGTGGTGGTGTTCGATCTGGAGGCTGAGACTCTCCGCTATGCCTCGGCTGGCCACCCGCCAGCCTGGTTGTGGCACGAGCGCGACGTCCGTCCGCTACGGGCCACCGGCCCGCTCCTCATGCTCGATCCCCGGGCGATGTTCCACAGCCGCGAGCTGCCACTGGATCTGGGCGACATGGTGCTGCTGTACACCGACGGCCTGTCGGAGTCGCGGGCCGGCGACCAGCTCTTCGGCGAGGAGCGCATCGCCAACACCCTGCGACGTGACCCCGGCGCCTCGCCGGCGGTGATGGTGAAGTCGCTACTGGAGGCCGCCCGCGACTTCGCCCGCGAACCCAACGACGACGACATCGCCATCCTGGCCATCCGCCGCGGCTGACTGTCACACCCCAGGGGCTCGCCAGGTCCCGAAGCGCCCCGAGGTCGTCGGTAGGCTCACGCCGTGAGCGAGCTGCCATCCGTTTCCGAACCGACCACCGCGGCGCGGGTGGCCGCCGCCGCCGAGCGGGCGCTGGCCGGGAACCTGGCCAAGGGGGGCGACAAGCTGGCTCAGCAGGGCAAGCTGTTCGTGCGCGACCGCCTGGACCTGCTGTTGGACCCCGGCTCCTTCGTGGAGGACGCCCTGCTGGCCAACACGTCGGCCACCGACCTGCCCGCGGACGGCGTGGTCACCGGGGTCGGCACCATCGACGGCCGCCCGGTGTGTGTCATGGCCAACGACCCCACCGTGAAAGCCGGGTCGTGGGGGGCGCGCACCGTCGAGAAGATCGTGCGGCTCACCGAGTACGCCCTCAAGCACGAGGTGCCGGTGTTCTGGCTGGTCGACTCGGCCGGAGCCCGCATCACCGACCAGGTCGAGCTGTTCCCGGGCCGGCGGGGAGCGGGCCGCATCTTCTACAACCAGGTGCGCCTGTCGGGCCGGGTGCCCCAGATCTGCTGCCTGTTCGGGCCGTCGGCGGCCGGCGGGGCCTACATCCCGAGCTTCTGCGACATCATCATCATGGTGGAGGGCAACGCCTCCATGTACCTCGGGTCGCCCCGCATGGCCGAGATGGTCATCGGCGAGAAGGCCACCCTGGAGGAGACCGGCGGCGCCCGCATGCACGCCACGGTGTCGGGCTGCGGCGACAACCTGGCGATCGACGACGAGGACGCCTTGGAGCAGGCCAAGGCCTGGTTCACCTACTTCCCGGTCAACTGGCGTCACGACCCGCCCCGCTACGAGCCCACCGCGCCCGCCCACCCGCTAACCGCCACATCGGTTCCCGACGACGACAAGGCCGCTTACGACGTGCGCACCGTGATCGACGGCCTGGTCGACGCCGAGAGCTTCTTCGAGATCAAGCCCCTGTTCGCCCCCGAACTGGTGTGCGGCATCGGCCTGGTAGATGGCCGCCCGGTGGGGTTCGTAGCCAACAACCCCCAGGTCAAGGGCGGGGTGCTGTTCGTGGACTCGGCTGACAAGGCCGCCCGCTTCGTGTGGTGCTGCGACGCCTTCAACATCCCGCTGGTCTTCCTGGCCGACGTCCCGGGGTTCATGATCGGTACCGAGGTGGAACGCCAGGGCATCATCCGTCACGGCGCCAAGATGGTCACCGCCATCTCCGAGGCCACCGTGCCCAAGCTGTGCGTGGTCCTACGCAAGGCCTACGGGGCCGGGCTCTACGCCATGGCCGGCCCGGCCTTCGAGCCCGAGGCCACCATCGCCCTGCCCACCGCCAAGATCGCGGTCATGGGGCCGGAGGCGGCGGTCAACGCCGTGTTCGCCAACCGCATTGCCGCCTTCGAGGACCCGGCCGAGGCCGAGGCGTTTGTGGCCGAGCAGCGCCGTATCTATGAAGAGGACGTCGACATCTTGCGCCTGGCGTCGGAGTTGGTGGTCGACGCCATCGTGGAGCCCGAGTACCTGCGAGCCGAGATCATCCGCCGCTTCGCCCTGGCCGAGGGCAAGGATCGCCACTTCTCGGACCGCCGCCACGGCGTGCCACCGGTGTGAGAGCCCTACCTCGGAAATGATCTCCTCCCTCATCTCCTCGCACCGTCCGACCCTTCCGCCCGAGGTAACCATCCGCGATGTCGGGCCCCGCGATGGCCTCCAGCCGGAGGAACCGGTGTCGGTGGCCGATCGGATTCGACTCATCGAGGCCCTGGTGGAGGCCGGGCTGAAACGGATCGAGGCGGTGGCGTTCGTATCCCCCACAGCAGTACCGGCCATGGCCGGAGCAGGGGAGGTGTTGGCTGGTCTCACCCGTGACCCCTCGGTTCGCTACACAGCCCTGGTGCCCAACCTGCGGGGGGCCGAACTGGCCCTGTCGGCTGGGGTCGACGAGCTGACCGTGACCATCTCGTTCTCACCCACCTACAACCAGCGCAACGTGAAGATGACGGTGGAGGAGTCCGAGACGGTGATCAGCGGAATAGTCGAGGTCGCCGATAGCTGCGGAGTGCCGGTGGATGCCGTGGTGTCGTGTTCGTTCGGATCCCCCTATGAGGGAAACGCCGATCCGCCCGAGGTGGTGGCTCTGGCCCAGCGACTGGCCGATCGGGGAGTGACCGCGATGACCTTCGCCGACACCACGGGGATGGCCACTCCGCGTCGCATCCATGACCTGGTCGACGCCCTGGAGACCCACTTCGCCGACCGGTCAAGGAATGGGCAAGGGCCAGCCGACGCGTGGATGCAAGACGTGGGTCTCCACCTGCACGACACCCGGGGCACCGCCCTGGCCAACGCCCTGGCGGCGCTGGAGCGAGGTATCACCCGCTTCGACACTGCAATCGGGGGGCTGGGTGGTTCACCGTTCGCTCACGGGGCCGGTGGGAACCTGGCCACCGAGACCCTGGTGGCCACCCTCGATGACATGGGAGTGCGCTCGGGCGTTGACGTCCACGCCCTGGTAGCAGCGGCGGCACTGGTGGAGGATCTGGTCGGCCGTCCGGTCCCCAGCGGAGTGGCCCACCACGGCCCCCGCCAGGGTCACCAGGCCTGACTCCCGTTTGGAGAGGGCGGCCCCGGCCGGGGATGCTGGACCACCGTGCCTTGGTGTGAGACCTGCAACCGCTTCTACAACCCTCGGTCGCTGGCTCCCGATGGCACCTGCACCACCTGCGGCCGCTTCATCGCCGATCCGGCCGATGACACCGACGACACCAAGATCCCCTGGCATTTCTGGGTGCTGGTGGCGGCTCTGGTGCTCTATCTGGGCTGGCGCCTTGTCGAAGTCGTGATCTGGCTGATCACCGGGGACTGGCCCTGACATCCCGTGTCGCGCTGGCCAACTTGGGCCAGCCGGAGTTCTGGAGCCCTGGACCGGGCGGCTAACGTGATCTCTCGCCACGGGCTGTGGCGCAGCTTGGTTAGCGCGCTTGACTGGGGGTCAAGAGGTCGGAGGTTCGAATCCTCTCAGCCCGACGGAAAAACACCAGGTCAGAGCCGGTCCGAAAGGACCGGCTCTTTCCGTAGCAGATCAGGACTTGCGGCCCTGCACTGCTTGATAGATGGCCAGAACAACCACGGCACCCAGCACGGTGCCAATGATGCCGCTGGGGCGCAGGCTGAATCCCTCTCCACTGATCAGGCTCAGCAGCAAGCCGCCCACGAACGAACCGGAGAAGCCAGCCACCATGAGTGGCCCCCAGTCGGCCGGACGAGAGCCACCGCCGAGAATCAGGTTCGCCACCCAACCGGCTGCCACACCCCACACGATGATTGCGATGAACAGCATGATTGCGACTCCAGTCTGGGTGGTGCGCTCGCTGGCGCTTGGTTCCGTGGGCCGCAAGTCACGACCGGGATCCATGATGACGGTCTCGGGTGACCGTGAACCCGACCGGCACGGTAGTGGCCGCGGTGTCTCGACCACCATCACATCGCTCGGGTCTAGGTTGATCAGGTGTGACCCACCTCTGCCAGATGCTCCAGCCGATGCTCCTTCTCCTGGTGGGCAGGATCTGAGGTGTGCGGTCGTTTCGTGTCCTCGTCGACACCTGATGAGATAGCCGCCTACTTCGATGCCGCTCCACCGCCGGCCGAAGCCGTGCTGGAACCGTCGTGGAACGTGGCACCGACCAATGACGTCTATGTGGTCACCGTTGACGGGGGAGTGAGGCAGGTGGCCGCCCATCACTGGGGGTTGGTGCCGGTCTGGGCCAAGAGCCCGGCAGCCGGCAACAAGATGATCAACGCCCGGGCCGAGACCCTGGCAGACAAGAACGCCTTCAAGCACGCCTACCGCAAACGGCGTTGCATCGTGCCGGTAGACGGGTTCTACGAGTGGAAGGCTCAGCCGGGGGCCAAGCGCAAGCAGCCATATTTCATTCACCGACGAGACGACGAGCCTCTGGCCTTCGCCGGGCTGTGGGAGGAGTGGCGGGGACCGGACCGTTCCGGCGATCAACGGCTGCGCTCTGCCACCATCATCACTACCACTGCCAATGAGACCATGGCCCCAGTACATGACCGAATGCCGGTGATCCTGCCGCCATCGGCGTGGGAGGAATGGCTCGACCCACACAACCAGGACCTCGACACCCTGGGCCGCCTGTTGGTACCGGCGCCACCAGCCCTGCTGGTGATGCACGCCGTGGGGCCAGAGGTGGGAAAGGTCTCCAACAAGGGTCCCCATCTCATCGACCCCTTGCCTCCCGGCCTTTCTGAGCTCGAGGGTCAGTGAGCCTCGGCCCCGGCACCGCTGACCTGCGGCGTCGACTCGATCGTCGGTGGCTGCGTATCCATGCCCGCCTCGACGGCGAGGCCGCCGACCGGGCCCTGCCCTGGGTGGCCGCGGCGGTGGTGTTCTGCCTGCACGTCGGTCTCACTGCTGCCGCCATCCGCTCCGGTACCGCCGGCGGCGGTCTGGGTCCATGGATTCAAGCGGCGTGGTCGCGCCGCACCGGAACTGGCGTTCAGCCGGTGGGAGGTGTCGACCCCTCGCTCGGGGGTGCTTCGGTCGTCGGCGAGCTGGCCTCCCACGCCAGCCGACTGGTTCCCGACACCGCGGTGTTCACTCTCATCCAGTCGGCAGCCATTGCTCTGGCGGTCATCCCCCTTTGGAGGCTGGCCCGCCAGCAGGCTTCGCTGCGAGTGGGCGCCACCACCGTGGTGGTGGTGGCCTACGGCCTGGCACCCACCCTCCACCAAGCCGCTCTCACCCCTTTCCATCCCGAGCTGGTGGCGGTTCCTGCTCTGCTCGGTGCCTGGCTGAACGCCACCAGGGGCCGGTGGACCGGCTACTGGCTGTTAGTGGTGCTGGCCCTAGCCTCCCGAGGTGATGTGGCGGCAGTGGTGGCGGTCATGGGCGTGGTGGTGGCGATTCAGTTCAATCGTCGCCAGGGCACAGCTACCGCCCTGGTGGCGACGGGCTGGCTGAGTGCCGCCCATCTGTGGGTCTCCGCTTCGGCACCCGCCACCGAACTGACCCCGGCCGGGGAGTTCGTGGCCCGGGCCGTAGGTCCGCTCGGGGCGTTGTCGGCCCTCACCAGCGACCCTTGGGGCGAGCTGACCGGGCTGGTCAGCCAGCCCAGCTTGCGGTTCCTGGTGGTGGTTCTGGCCCCAGTGCTGTTCATGCCGCTGGTGTCGCTACGGCGATTCGCACCGGCCCTGGCCGTCCTGGCGCTGGCGATGATGGCCGACCGGCCGGTGGCTCGCAGCGCCAGCACCAGAGTGCTGGATCTGGCTCCCGCCGCTGCTCACGTTTCGCCGGCGCTGGCCTTCACCTTCGTAGCTCTGGTGTGCACCTTGGAACGCATCGGGATCCGCAGCGTCGTGAAGGTCAACGTCGACCGACGGGTACTGGTGGCCCTGCTGTGTGCAACCAGCCTGTTCTTTCTCGTCGACTCGCCCTCTGCCCCCTACCACCGCCCCTGGGACTGGGGCGGGCGGGGATACCAGGCCCAGGTTCGGGACCGGCTCGCCGGCCGGGTCCCACCGCTGGCGTCCATCGCCACATCACCGTCGGCCACTGCCCTGGTGGCCCGCCGGCCGATAGTGGTGGAACTACCGCCAACACCGGGCGATCTCGGCCCCGAACGGATCGAGACCCTGGAAGGAGCGGTGGAGTGGGTATTGCTCGACACCTCGGTGCTCGATCCCCGTAGCGGTGATCCCGAGTGGCGCCCGGTGGACGTGGCAGTGGTGCTGTCACGACTCAGGCGGGTCGGGTTCGAGGTGGAGGCCCGCGACAGGGGTGTGATCCTGCTGTCAGCCTCCTGAACGGCGAGCTCCTTTGCCGGTCGGGTCCTCAGGCCAGGGCAGCCCGCAGGGCCTCGGCCGCGGCGTCGAGTGCCGCTGCCGAGGCGTTGTGGTCGGCGTTGGCGAAGTTCAGGTCGGCTTCGCTCTCGATGGGTACCACGTGCAGGTGGGTGTGTGGAACCTCCATGCCGGCGATGATCATCCCCACCCGGGCGGGCGAGAACGCCCGGACCTGAGCCCGACCGATCCGGTGGGCCACCACCATCAGGTGGGCGGCTGACTCCTCGTCCAGGTCGATCCAGTGATCCACCTCGAGCCGAGGTACCACCAGGGTGTGGCCGGGTCGGAGGGGCGCGATGGTGAGAAACGCCACGCATCGGTCGTCGGAATGGACGAAGCGCCCTGGAAGTTCGCCGTCGATGATTCGGGTGAAGAGGCTGGCCATGGTGGTGATCCTAGGAACAGGCGCTAGGTAGGATCCGGCCCCATGTCCGGCGCCGACTCCCGCCCCGAGCCGACGGCCTCCCGGATCCTCACCCTTCCCAACCTGATCTCGCTGATCCGGCTGAGCTGCCTCCCGCTGTTCTGGTGGTTGCTGTTCGCACGCGAGGACCGAGCCGCTGCCGCCTGGCTACTCGGCGGCTTGGGCGCTACCGATTGGGTCGACGGGTACATAGCACGGCACTTCAATCAGGTCTCAGATCTGGGCAAGATCCTCGACCCAGTGGCCGACCGGCTGCTGTTCTTCGTGGGGGTCGGGGGGATCCTCATCGACGGATCGGTGCCTGCCTGGTTTGCCTGGGCGGTGCTGGTACGCGAGGGAGTGGTGGGGGCCACCACGGTGGTCATCGCCCTGTTGGGGGCCCGACGAATCGACGTCACCTGGTTCGGCAAGGCCGGGACCTTCGGGCTGATGGTGGCCTTCCCCCTGTTCCTGGCATCCGAATCCACCCTGAGCTGGCACCAGACCGCCGGGCTTCTGGCCTGGGTGGCGGGTATCCCGGGCCTGATCCTCAGCTACATCGCCTGGGCCATGTACGCCCCGCTGGCCATCCGGGCCCTGCGGGACGGTCGAGCCGATCGCCGGGCCGCCCACGCCACCGCCACCAGCCAGTAGGTTGAGGGGCCATGAAGGCCGTGATCATGGCCGGCGGCGAGGGAACACGGCTCCGGCCGCTCACATCGAACTGCCCCAAACCGATGCTGCCCCTGGCCAACCGGCCGATGATGGAGCACATCGTCGATCTGCTCCGCCGCCACGGGATCACCGAGATCGTGGTGACAGTGGCCTATCTGGCCAACCAGATCCGCACCTACTTCGGAGACGGGTCCGAGTTCGGGGTGCGGATGGTGTACGCCACCGAAGACCAGCCTCTGGGCACCGCCGGTTCGGTGCGCAATGCCATGGACGAACTGACCGAGCGGTTCCTGGTGATCTCGGGCGACGTCCTCACCGACATCGACCTGACCCAGATCATGGCTACCCATGAACAGCGGGGGGCGTTGGCCACCATCGGGTTGGTGTCGGTACCCAATCCGCTGGAGTTCGGCATAGTCATCACCCGCGAAGACGGCTCGATTGAACGGTTCCTCGAGAAACCCACGTGGGGCCAGGTGTTCAGCGACACCATCAACACCGGGATTTTCGTGCTCGAACCCGAGATCTTCGACCACATTCCCGAGGGTCGCAGCGTCGACTTCTCAGGTGAAGTGTTCCCGGCTCTGTTGGATCAGCAACTCCCCCTGTTCGGGGCGGTCGCCACCGGCTACTGGGAGGACGTGGGAACACTCGAGGCCTACGTATCGGCCCACAAGGACGTCATGGACGGCCGGGTCGAGGTGGACGTACCGGGGTTCGCGGTCGGTCCGGGGGTCTGGCTGGGGGAGGGGGCCGACATTCACCCCGACGCCACCATCGACGGGTTCGCCATCGTGGGCGAGAACTGCCGGGTCGAGGCTGGCACCCGGTTGGGCGACTACACCGTGCTGGGCCGCAACGTCCGGGTCCAGGCCGACGCCGACCTGGAACGCAGCGTGGTCCACGACAACACCTACCTGGCCGATGGGGTACGGCTGAGGGGCGCGGTGATCGGCCGCTCGTCGGACCTGCGCCGCAAGGCTCGCTGTGACGACGGATCCGTCTTGGGCGACGAGTGCTTCGTGGGTGAGAACGCCCACGTGGGCCAGGGTGTGAAGGTCTACCCGTTCAAGACGGTAGAGGCCGGGGCCACCGTGAACTCCTCGATCGTGTGGGAGTCCAAGGGCTCTCGTAGCCTGTTCGGCCGAGTCGGGGTTTCGGGCCTGGCCAACGTCGACATCAGTCCTGAGCTGGCCGCCCGGGTGGCCATGGCCTTTGCATCGACCCTTCGCAAAGACTCCACCGTGGCCATCTCACGCGACTCGTCGCGTGCGGCGCGGATGCTCAAGCGAGCCTTCATCGCTGGGCTCAACGCCAGCGGGGTCAACGTGGTCGATCTGGAGATGGCCAGCGTTCCGGTCACCCGGTATCTGGCTCGCCAGCCCGGCAAGGTTGCCGGAGTGACCATTCGCCTCGATGAGGTCGATCTCCAGTCAGTGGTGATCCGGTTCTTCGACGGACATGGCATCGACATAACCGAGGACGCGCAGCGCAAGATCGAGCGTCTCGTGGGTCGTGAGGACTTCCGCCGGGTGCTGGCCGGAGAGATAGGAGACATCACCTTTCCGTCGCGAGCCCTCGAGCACTACACCGAGGCCCTGGGAGCCACCGTCGACCTGAACGCCGTGCAGGAGGCTGGATTCAAGCTGGTAGTCGACTACGGCTACGGCGCCACCGCCTTCGTCATGCCCTCGGTGCTGGCCAAACTCGGGGCCGAGGTACTGGGCGTCAACCCCTTCGCGTCCACCGGCCACCGCATCACCATGGACCGGGCCGAGCGAGAGGCCAACGTGTCACGCCTGGTGATCGCCTCGGGAGCCCACCTCGGGGCCTTGATCGACGCCGACGGCGAACACCTCACCCTGGTCGATGACACCGGCGTCGTGCTGAGCGCCGAAGAGTCGCGTCTGTCATTTGTGAAGCTGGTAGCTGGCTACCTGCTGGGTGACCGCATCGCCCTGCCGGTCAACGTCAGTTCGGTCACCGAGGACCTGGCGGCACCTCACGGGGTGACCATCCAACGCACCAAGACCTCCACTGCCGCTCTGATGGCGGCGGCCAGCGAACCAGGGGTCGGTTTCGCAGCCAGCGGTGACGGCGGATTCATACTGCCCGGATTCCTACCTGCCTTTGACGCCGCGGCCGCTCTCATCAAGATGCTCGAACTGCTGGCCAAGGAGCACACGACTCTGTCGGCGGTCCGCCATGACCTGCCCCGCACCCATCTGGCCCACCAGACGGTGGTCACACCCTGGGAACAAAAGGGCCTGGTCATGCGGACGCTGGTCGAGCTGAGCAAGGATCGGCGGCTGGAGTTGATAGACGGGGTGAAGGTGCTCCACGACGACGGCTGGGTCCTGGCCCTGCCCGACCCCGAAGAACCGGTGACCCACATCTGGGCCGAGGGTCGCGACGCTGCGGGGGCCCAAGCCCTGGCTCAGGAGTACACCCGCCGGATCCGCCAGAGCCTCCGCTGACCGATCAGGCCGTTCCGACCCGGACAGGAGGCAGTTGACCCGCACGCGTGGGATAGCCTCGCCCCCCATGAACATCCCCGATGACCTCCGGTACTCATCCGACCACGAGTGGGTCCGGGCCGAGGGAACCACCATCCGCATCGGCATCACCGACTACGCCCAGGATGCCCTGGGGGACGTGGTCTTCGTTCAGCTACCAGAGATCGGTGCCGAGGTGGCCGCCGGACAAGGAATCGCCGAAGTCGAGTCCACCAAGTCAGTGTCGGACATCTACGCCCCAGTGGCCGGAACGGTGACAGCGGTCAACGACGAGCTCGAGGCCGAACCCCAACGCCTCAACGCCGACCCCTACGGAGACGGCTGGATCTGCACCATCGAGGTTGCCAACCCGGCAGCCCTCGACGACCTGCTCGACAGCGCCGGCTACCGGGCACTGGTCGAGGACTGAGCCCTCCCGGGGAAGTGGTCTACATCTTCTGCGCCAACTGCGGTCACCAGAACCAGACCGACGCCAACTTCTGCTCGTCGTGCGGGCAGATGCTGCCCCGCCAGGTCGATGACCCACAGACAATTACCTTCGCTCTCGACGGAGCCGGCGGCCTCGACGAGGTGACTGTGGACCGCCAGGAGGTTCCAACCGGGGGTCTACTGGTCGCCACCCGTGGGCCCAATGCCGGCTCGGAGTTCGCGGTCGAGCACGTGATCACCACGGCCGGCCGGCACCCCGACTCCGATATCTTCCTCGACGACATAACCGTGTCGCGCCGTCACGTCGAGATCGAGTTGACTTCCTCTGGGTATGTAGTCCGCGACGTGGGCTCGCTCAATGGCACTTACCTCAATCAGCAACTGATCGAGGGAGACCGGCCGCTGGTCAACGGCGACGAACTTCAGATCGGGCGGTTCAAGCTGGTTTTCATCGCGGGGAGCGCGAACTGAATGGCAGAACAGCACCTGTCGATTGGTGAGGTCTTGAGCCTGCTCCAAGACGAGTTTCCTGACGTCACCATCTCCAAGATCCGATTCCTGGAGAGCCAGGGACTGATCGACCCCGAGCGCACACCCTCGGGCTACCGAAAGTTCTACCGAGGCGACATCGACCGGCTCCGCTGGATCCTCACCCAGCAGCGCGAGAACTTCTTGCCCTTGAAGGTGATCAAGGACCGCCTGGCCGAGGATCCCGACGTCGGTTCGAGAGCGGAGGGCCCCCTCACCTTTGCCCCTGACCCTGTGATCGACAGTTCACCTGAGTCTCAAGGCGAGGTCGAGGCCCCCACTCAGCCCACCGTTCGCTCCTCTATGCCCGCCGGAGAGCTTCCCGCTGATCCGGCACCACAGCCGATCTGGATGGCAGACCTGGCCCGTGAGCGTGAGACCACACCAGCATCAGCACCGTCTCGGCCCCGTCCCACCGTGACCCTCGACGACGGCCCCAGCGATGTAAGTCTCACCGCCACCGAGCTGGCAGCCGCCGCCGAGTTGTCAGCAGACACGGTCCGTGATCTGGTGCGCTTCGGGTTGATCACCGGCCGCTCGATGGGCGACGACACCTATTTCGACGCCGATGCCCTGATCATCGCCCGCAAAGCCGCCGCCTTCCTGGGCCACGGCATCGAGGCTCGGCACCTCCGCATGTTCAAGGTGGCGGCCGAACGCGAGGCCGGGTTCCTCGAGCAGCTCGCCATGCCACTGCTGAAGCAGCGCAACCCCGATGCCCGCCGTCAAGCGGTGAGGTTGGTCGAGGAGTTGGCCGATCATGGTCACGATCTGCGGGCCGCGCTGTTGCGGGCCAATCTCCGTCGCCACCTGGACCGAGCCTGACAGCGCCGTCTGGCCGGCGCCCGGCACGACCGGGCATCGCGACGGTAGGCTCGGATCGTGATCGAGATGGAGCTGGTCGGAGTCCGGGTCGAAATGCCCAGCAGCTCACCGATAGCACTGCTGCGTGAAGTGGGCGGCGGCCAACGGATCCTGCCGATCTTCATCGGGGCCCCAGAAGCCACCGCCATAGCCTTCGCCCTCGAGGAGGTTGTGACCCCGAGGCCAATGACGCACGACCTGATTCAGTCTGTGCTCGACGATCTGGGGGTGAGCCTCGAGCGCGTCACCGTCACTGACCTGCGCGAGGGTGTGTTCTATGCCGAACTGGAGCTGAACGCCCGCGACGGAGTCCACACCGTTTCGTCCCGTCCTTCCGATGCCTTGGCACTGGCCGCCCGCACCGGCTCTCCCATCTACGCCGCCGAGGAGGTCCTGGCCGAAGCCGCCTACATCGAAGAACCGATGGACGAGCAGGAAGGCCAGGAAGAAGTGGTCGAGCAGTTCAAGGAGTTCATCAACTCTGTCGACCCCGAGGACTTCGCGGTCTGAACCACCGGTCGAGACTCCAATCTCGCCGTGAACAACCGGTTGACCCGAGGTTGGCCTGAACCTATCGTTGAGAGACCACAGCCACGTAGTTTCAGCGCTGTGGTCCCGAGACCCGACCCACACCACCTAGAGAGCAGGCCAGCGTGGCTGATCACTTCAGCGGTAAGAAGGCTGCCGAGATCGTCGGTATCAGCTATCGCCAGCTCGACTACTGGGCCCGCACCGATCTGGTACGTCCGTCGGTGGCCGACGCCTCGGGCAGTGGTAGCCGCCGTCGCTACAGCTACCGGGATCTGCTGGAGCTGAAGGTGATCAAGACCCTGCTAGATGCTGGCATCAAGCTCGAGTCGGTTCGCCAGGCCTTCACCTACCTGCGAAACCAGTTGGGTGAAGACGTCGCCTCGGCTCAGCTCATCATCAGTGGCGGATCAGCCATCCTGGTTCGTGACGACAACGAGCTGATCGACGTACTCAAGGCCGGTCAGACGGTGATGACCAGCGTGCTGTCGCTGGGCACCGTGCAACGTGAGGTCGACGATGCCATCGTGCATCTGTTCCCCGCCGACCCCGGCGCCGAGAACACCAGCCAGAGCACCGACTCCTCGCCATCGGTAGCGGCAGCAGCACCGATAGTGAAGTCGGCGGCCTCGGGCCACTGAACCTCCACCGCCTACCATCGGGGGTGTGACTCTCCGGTTCTCGCCCCTGGACGCCAGCCATCGAGCCCTTGGCGCCAAGATGGTTCCCTTCGGCGGCTGGGAGATGCCGCTGAGCTACCCGGCGGGCACCGTCGCCGAGCACCTGGCGTGCCGCAACGAGGCGGTGATGTTCGACGTGAGTCACCTGGGTACGGTCCGCCTCAGCGGATCAGACGCGCTGGCCCGCATCCAGGCCGCATTCACCAACGATCTCAACAAGGTCGAGCCCGGGCGGGCTCAGTACACCCATCTCCTCGACGAGTCCGACGCCTCGGTCATTGACGACATCATCGTGTGGTGGGTGGCCGACGAAGTGTTCGACATCATGCCGAATGCCTCCAACACCGAGGGAGTGGTCGAAGCCCTCGGCCCTCACGCTGTGGACGTGACCAGTGGCCGGGCGGTCATCGCCCTCCAGGGCCCCAAGGCTCGTTCGGTACTGGCCGGAGTGTTCCCCGAAGCCGCCCAGGTGGGACGATTCCGGGTCGAGGTACTCGACTGGAACGGGGTCCGCTGCACGGTGGCCGGTACCGGCTACACCGGAGAGGACGGCGTGGAGATCGCCATAGCCTCAGCCCAGGCCTCCTCGTTCTGGGATGCCCTGGTATCGGCCGGGTTCGAACCGGCCGGCCTCGGCGCCCGCGACACCCTCCGCCTGGAAGCCGCTCTGCCTCTCCACGGTCACGAACTCGGCCCCGGCATCACCCCGCTACAGGCCGGTCTGGGGTGGGTGGTGGCCTGGGACAAGCCCGAAGGCTTCCGGGGCCGAGACGCCCTGATGGCAGAGAAGGACAGGGGAGTGGCGCGCCGGCTCCGGGCCCTCACGGTGGAGGGTCGTCGGCCACCCCGTGCTGGCCAACCGGTGCTGGTCAACGGTGAGGCGGTCGGCGAGGTGACCAGCGGTAACTTCTCACCGGTACTGGGTCACGGAATTGCTCTGGCCTTCGTTCCTCCCTCGGTCGAAGTGGGAGATGTCGTGGCCATAGACCAACGGGGCGAGGCGGTACCCGCCACCGTGGTCAAGCCTCCCTTCGTCACCTCCGCCTGACCTCGACAACCCTGCCGGCTCGAACCCCTCAGTCGGCCAGGTCTTCGATCGGGGGGCACGAACAGACCAGGTTGCGGTCTCCGTAGCCCCCGTCGATGCGGCGCACCGGCGGCCAGTAGCGGTCGCCCCGGGTACCGGTTCCGGGGAAGGCGGCCTGCTCCCGGCTGTAGGGGTGCTCCCACTCGCCGGTCAGGCAGTCCACGGTGTGGGGAGCATTGGCCAGCGGGTTGTCATCGGCGGGCCACGCCCCCGACCTAACCTGGTCGATCTCGGCCCGGATGGCGATCATGGCGTCACAGAACCGTTCGATCTCGGCCAGGTCCTCGGACTCGGTCGGTTCGATCATGAGGGTGCCGGCCACCGGGAAGGACATGGTGGGAGCGTGGAACCCGAAGTCGATCAGGCGTTTGGCCACGTCGTCGACACTGACCCCGCTCTCCTTGGACAAGGGTCGAAGGTCGATGATGCACTCGTGGGCCACCAGACCGCCACGACCGGCGTAGAGCACCGGGTAGTGGGGCTGGAGCCGCTGCGCGATGTAGTTGGCGTTGAGGATGGCCACCTGGGTGGCCCGCGTCAGGCCCTCGCCGCCCATGAGTGCGATGTAAGCCCACGGGATGGGCAGGATTCCCGCCGAGCCCCAGGGCGCGGCCGAGATCGGACCCGGCCCGCTGGCCGGTCCTGCCTCGGCCACCAAGGGGTGGTTGGGCAGGTGGGGAGTGAGGTGGGCACCTACGGCCACCGGACCGATGCCCGGACCACCGCCACCATGGGGGATACAGAACGTCTTGTGGAGGTTGAGGTGCGAGACATCGGCGCCGAATCGTCCGGGACGGGCCAGCCCGACCATGGCGTTGAG
>CAUJFC010000077.1 GCA_963169755.1 Actinomycetota bacterium
TGAGTTGGGGGTCACGGGGACGTCCTCGGTTTTGGTGAGGCGGGTGGTCCGACACCGCCGTGGCTCCGATCAGATCGCCCGGGGAGCCACCTCCGGGCTGGCGCGGGTCGGGCAGCTCAGCCGGCGCCCGATGATCCGCCACCGCCGCGCATGGCGCGGGCGGCGTCGAGGATCTCTTTGCAGGTGGGACAGACCGGGTAGCGGCCGGGGTCGCGGCTGGGAACCCAGGTCTTGCCGCACAGGGCGGTGACCGGGTTGCCGGTGATGTAGGCCTCGGTCACCGCGCTGGCCGGCACCACCACGTGGGCGAACCGCTCGTGGTCGCCGTCCTCGGTGGTGCGGATGTCTTGATCGGGGCGTACGCCCACGTCGGTCATGGGCGCCAGTCTCGCAGGTGGCCGCCCTCGGTCCCAGCCTGGTGGGTGCTCAAACCTGTGCCGCCAGGGGCAGATCTTGACCCATTGGTCAAGATGGGTGGCTACCATCCGGCGCCATGCGCACCCGACTCACCGAGATCCTCGACATCGAACACCCCGTGATGCTCGCCGGCATGGGCGGCGTGTCCTACGCCGAGGTGGTCACCGCCGTCAGCGAAGCTGGCGGCTTCGGCTGTCTCGGCGCATCGGCCATGGGCCACGACGTGATGGTGGCCGAGATCGACAAGGTGCGAGCCGCCACCGACAAGCCCTTCGGCGTCGACCTGCTGACTGCGGCACCCGGCGACATGACCCGTGACGTCAACGCCATGGCCGACCGGGGAGCCACCGTGTTCGTGGCCGGCCTGGGCGTTCCCCGCGACGTGATCGACCTGTGCCACCGCCGCAACATGTTGGTGGTCAACATGTGTGGCAAGGTCCGTCACGCCATCGCCGCCGTCGAAGCGGGTTGCGACATCGTGGTGGCCCAGGGCACCGAAGCCGGCGGCCACACCGGCACCGTGGCCACCTTCGCCCTGGTCCCCCAGATCGTCGACGCCGTGGGCGAGCGGGTCCCGGTGGTGGCTGCCGGTGGTATCTACGACGGCCGTCACCTGGCCGCAGCGCTCACTCTGGGCGCCGACGGCGTGTGGGTGGGCACCCGCTTCATCGCCACCCCCGAGGCCCGCTCGGTCATTGGCTACAAGGAGAAGATCCTGGCCATGCGCGAAGACGACACCGTGGTCACCCGGGCCTACACCGGTAAGACCTGCCGGGTTCTGCGCAACGACTACACCAACGAGTTCGAAGCCTCGGGCGAGCAGGCCAAACCGTTCCCCGGCCAGTACATCAAGTCACTCCAGGACGGAGCCAACCACCTGGGCGGAGACCTCGACACCCCCGACGTGGACCCCGACCGCGAGTTCATGCCCGCCGGACAGGGCGGTGGCGCCATCACCGAACTGGTGCCCGCCGGAGAACTGGTTGGCTGTTTCGTGGCCGAAGCCGAAGCCGCCCTGGCCCGTCTGGGCTGACCGGGTTAGCGGACGCCTGACCGCTGGCGGGCCGAAGACCGCCCGGTAGCTCAGCGGTCGCTCAAGTAGGCGCCGTCGCGGTTGAGGAAGCGGCGGTGCCAGCGGCGGGGGGTCAGCACCACGGCCCGGGGTTCGTCCTCGAACAGCCAGCGGGCGAAGTTGCGGCGGGTCCAGTCGGTCAGGCCAGCCACCCGGATGGCGGCCCGCGCTCCCTTGCGGTGTTTGAGCGCCCGCACCAACAGGGTCGACATGTGATGGTCGGCCACCAGCTCACGCTGCACCGACCGTTCGTAGAACTCGCGCACCGCGGCGGCCTCGGCCGGAGTCGACCCGGCCAACGGTGACGGACCCGACCGACCCGACACCCCCGGCGAACGGGCCACGATCGCTCGAGCCGCCAGCACCCCGGTCAACAGGGCCTGGCCGATGCCCTCACCGGTCATCGGGTCGGTGGCCGCCGCCGCGTCACCCACCCACAACACCCGCCCGGCGCTCAGTTCCATGTCATTGACCCGGGCCGGAATGGGCCAGGCCTGATGGCGACCCTCGGGCTGGGCGTCGGGCCCCAACACCCGGGCGATGTGGGGGCGGGCCAACAGTTCGGGCCACAACGCCTTCATTTCCTTGGTGGCCACCTTGCCGCCCCGCTGGATCCCGAAGCCCACGTTGGCTCGCCCGTCGGGCAGCGGGAACACCCAGAAGTAGCCGGGCAACAGGTCGGCCTCGAACCACACCCACAGGTCCCGGGCCAGCGGCCCGACGTTGGAGAAGTACTGGCGGAAGGCGTGCCACTCTCCCAGGTACCCGGGCTCGGTGGCCCCCAGCAGCTTGCGGGTGGGAGACCACATGCCGTCGGCCGCCACCAGATACCGGGCCCGAATCGTGCGGGTCAGCGGGCTCGCCCCGTCGCTGCCATCCGCTTCGAGGTCGCTGTCGGTCTCGACCGACACCGTCACCGTGACGTGGCCCGGCGCGTCGTCGACGGCGGTCACCGACGCCTGCTCGATCACCGTCACGCCTTCGGCCTTCACCCGGCGCACCAGGGCGTCGTCCACCTCGGTTCTGGGGGCCACAACCGCGTACTGGCCCCGGTCACGGGGCAGCGGGAAGGTGACGGTGTGACCCTTGGGTCCACCCACGTGAATGTCGTGCACCGGCTGCCACGAATCCACCGACGCCGGGTACACACCCAGTTCTTCCAGCAGGCGCAGGGCGCCGGTGGTCAGACCGTCGCCGCAGATCTTGTCTCGCGGAAAGCGGGCCTTGTCGACCACCACCACCCGCCGGCCGGCACGCGCCAGAGTGATGGCGGCCGCCGCACCCGCCGGCCCGGCACCCACCACCACCACGTCGGCCACGATGTCGGCCACCGTGTCGGCCGCCAGGTCATCCGCCGCGTCGGGCGAGCCGGGCGCCTCGGGTGAATCGATCGACCGCGGGGGCGCGTCGACGGCGCTGGCAGTTCCCGCTGGCTGGCTCACAGCCGTGCAGGGTACGGCCTGGGTCCGCTCACCTGCCAAGCGTCGGTCCCGTCCCCGACGCATCGGCTTCGGTCAACCTCAGCAGCGGGTGGCACCCCGGTCGCGGTAGCGGGCGCTCACCGAGTCGGTGGACGTAGATCCGTCGGCGTGATGGATGGTGCGCTCGGTGCGGACCGTGGTGCAGTTGCCCGACCGGCCGGTGGTCTGGTTGGTCTGCTCACCCCACGCGTACTGGGTGGACCACAGCGTCACCGTCACCGACGTGTCGGTGTAGCTGGTCCACACCAGGATCCCGTAGGGGGTGTTGTTGGTCCAGCGCAGATCAGGATGCTGCCAGCCCATGGTGGCCTCACGGCCGTAGGGGTAGCGGCTGAAGTGTTCGGAGTGAGCCTGGTACTCCTCGAAGGGCAGGCCCGCGAAGAACACGGCGTTGAACATGGTGGTGGCGAACTGGCTCACCCCGCCGCCCACCTCGTTCACGTGCACACCGTTGGCGATGGCACCGGCCTCGACGAAACCCTTCTCGCGGGTGCGCTGACCCACCACGGCGTTCATCGAGAAGGTCTCGCCCGGCTTCACCAGAGTGCCGCGCACCATGTCGGCGATGCGGTGGATGTTGGTCACCCTGGCCTCACAACAGGCGTGATAGGTGGTGAAGCTCTTCACCTGAGGCTGACCCTTCCACTCGGTGGTGGTACCCACCGGCTCCACCACCTTCAGGGCCTCGGCATCGGCGGTAGTGAAATCGGGCTCGGTCGCCGACATGTCGATGGCCACCTCGGCGCCACCCGAAATGATGGTGGCCAGCACCCGATCAGCGGTGTCATCGGCGCAGCACACGTAACCGTTAGCACTGGGAATCACCCGAGGTGACCCGCCCTCCAGCGTGATACGGGCATCGGTTGGTTCGGTGGCGGCCGGCATGGCGGCCTTGATGGCCTCGACCGCGGCCGCCGTGTCCACGGTGGGCTCGACCGCGCCGTTGACCACCTTGGACCCGATCCACGATCGCACCGTGGCCGCAGGAATCACCGCGCGATGCTCACCCGAGGTCACCGTCAGGCCATTGGCGGTGCTGGCGGTGAGCCGGGCCGCCAGGTCCTTCACCTGGGCGTCGGGGACGGTGGGAGGCGTGCTCATCACTTCGGTGGTCACCACCATCGGCTCCTCACCAGAGCGGGCCCGTTCCAGAATCTGCTCGGCCACCCCCTTCGGGTTGATACGGGTACCCGGCGACCCGCTGATCATGGTGATGGCATTGCCGCTGGACACCAGGCGGGGTTCGGTGGCCGCAGCGTCCCCGGCTGCGCTGGCCAGGGCGGCCTCCATGGCTTGCGAATCGAGGGTGAACGCCAGGGGAGCGGTGCGCTGGTCGAGGAACCCGCCCAGCCACACCACCGGTCGCCGCCAGAACGACACGTCGTCGTTGATGTCGAGAGCAGCCCGGGTGGTGGCGGCCTCGTCCAACCGCAGGCCCAGGTATCCACCCGAGTTCTTGATGGTGCGCTCGGTGGTGCGGATATCGATCTTGGTGGTCAGGTAGTGGCGGGCGACGTCTGACACCACTACTGCCAATTGATCCTCGGGCAGCTTGCCGATGTCACGCCCCGCCAGGGTGACGTTACGGGGAACCCGAGACCCGGCCGAGGCGTTGTCGACGCCGAAGGCGGTCAGCAGGAGGATGATCACAAGTAGGGGAGTGCCCAGGGCAAACCAGACCCGAGGCGAGGGACGACGCATACCGTCCAGAGTGGCAGACGGCGACCCCCGCGCCGGTGCACCCCGCCGGTCGGTCAGGCCCGTAAGGTGCCAGCCCATGGGAATCTGCGAAGGTCGGGTCTGCATCGTCACCGGCGCCGGAAGGGGCATCGGCCGAGAACATGCCCTGATGCTGGCCGCCCACGGGGCCAAGGTGGTGGTCAACGACCTGGGTGCCGATGTCCACGGTGGCGGCCACTCGGCCGGTCCCGCCCACGACGTGGTGGCCGAGATCGAAGCCGCCGGCGGGCAGGCCGTGGTCAACGGTGACGACGTTTCGACCTGGGACGGTGCCGAGCGCCTGGTGACCCAGGCCATCGACACCTACGGAACCCTCGACGTGGTCATCAACAACGCCGGCATCTTGCGCGACCGGATGCTGACCAACATGACCGAAGCCGAGTGGGACGCGGTGATCGCCGTGCACCTCACGGGCCCCTCCGGGCCATCACACCCCGCGGAGGCGTGGTGGAGTGACACGGTGACGGCCGGCGGAGAGGTGAAGGGACGTATGATCACCACCTCGTCGCCGTCGGGCATCTA
>CAUJFC010000078.1 GCA_963169755.1 Actinomycetota bacterium
CGCCACGAGCCGTACCGCTGACCGCCATTTGTGGTGCTCCCGACTCCGGGTGGGGAGCCACTTGGCCACGGTCGCGTCATCGATCAGCCAGGCGGTGGCACCGCTGACATCCAGACCGATGTCGGCCACCTCAACCCTGCCGGCCAGGTCCGGGCCCTCCCCCAGCACCAGCCCCGGTTTGAGAGCCGCGAACGACACTGTCACATCGGCTGGTATCACCCGACCAGAGGCCTGCCCGGTCAGGCCGTCCACCCCGGAGGGAATGTCCACCGCCAGCACCGCCGGAGCGGGATCGGGCAGGCCTGGGGCATTGAAGGACCCTCTGAAGCCGGTGCCGAAGGCGGCGTCGATGACCAGGTCGGCACGGGGCAGGACGGGGGGTGTGTTGATGGCCTCCAGCACCTGGCACCGCACCCCTCGGGCTTCCAACCGGCGGGCTGCCTCGCGGCCGTCATTTCCGTTGTTGCCCTTTCCGGCCACCACCACCACCCGGCGTCCATAGGTCCCACCGAGAAGATCGATGGCCGACCGGGCCACTGCCGCTCCCGCCCGTCTGATCAGTACCTCGACCGGCTCGGGGGCGGCGGCATCGATGGCTGCCATCTCGACGGGAGTGACCACGGCATGCATCCCGTCATCCTGCCTCCCCGACCACCCGACAAGACCGGTATCTTCGCCCGATGCCTCTGGCCCGCCAGATTTCACTGACCGATGGTCGACAGCTGGGATTCGATGACGTCGGTGACCCCACCGGGGTTCCAGTGCTGTTCGTGCACGGATCACCCGACTCTCGCCGCTCGCGTCACCCCGATGACTCTCTGGCCACTGCTATGGGCGTCCGGCTCGTGTCGGTGGACCGACCAGGGTTCGGGTTGTCCACCTCTCACAGGACGGCAACGCTCGGCAGCTTTGCCGACGATGTGATCGCCTTGGCCGATGAGCTGGAGGTCGACACCTGGCACCCTTTCGGATGGTCGGCGGGTGGTCCGTTTGCGCTGGCGGTGGCGGCATGTCACCCCGAGCGGGTGAGCCGGGTGGCGGTGGCGGCTGGGCTGGTGCCGTTCGAGGCCTACTCCTGTCCCGGGATTCTCGATGACGCCGATGCGGGGCGTCACATGATTGCCGAGTTGGGTGCCGAGCTGGGTCCAGCCGGGCTGGCCGAGATGGCCGCTCCGATGCTGGCGCCGTTCCCCTGCGATCTGACCCTGGCGATGGAGCACGTCACGGAGAATGCCGATGCCCTCCGTCTCACCGAACTGGAGTCGGTACCCGGGGTGACCCGGGTCATGGCCGAAGGGCTGGTGGATGCAGTCAGTGGTGGCCTGGACGGACTGATCCGCGATCTCGAGCTCCAGGTGGAGAGTCCTGATCTCAGCTGGGATGCAGTCACGAGCCCCGTGGACCTCTGGTACGGCAGCCGGGACACCACCGCCCCGGTGAGTTTCGGCCGCTGGTGGGTTGACCGACTTCTCCACGGACATCTCCGGGTGGAACCCGAGGCCGGTCACCTGGTGGCGATGACCCGGTGGACAGCCATCCTCGAACAACTGACCACCCAGCGGTGATGTCGCCGGTGGCCTGCAACCACCGCCTCGTCAGCCCTGGCTGAGCGGAGGGGACTCGGCCACCACCACGGCCTCAGCGGTGATCTCCGTATGGGAGATGGTCACCAGCCACTGCCCGATCCCCTTCTCGGCCGCCAGCTCGGCCGCCCGACCGGTCACCTGTAGTTGTGGTGCGCCGGTCTCGGAGTGGACCACCTCGACGTCGTGCCAACCAATGGCTCCGATCCCCACCCCCAGGGCCTTCATCACCGCCTCCTTGGCGGCGAACCGGGCCGCGAACCGTTCCGATGGGTCGGCCGCCTGGCTGGCGTAGGCCACCTCGGCCGGGGTGAAGAGCCGATCCACCAACGACGGCGTCCTCGCCAGAGACCGACGCATCTTGTCGACGTCGACCAGATCCACTCCCAGTCCGCGTATGGCCATGGTCTGGTGGGCTCAGAGCCCGGGCGTCTCGCCTGAACGCCAACGGTCAGCCAGCACGTTGACCGGTACGGTCAGTAGTTCGATGGGTGGGAAGTCTCCGAGAAGATCGTCCCGGAAGGTGGGTTCGGTTTCGGTCACCGCATCCTTCAGCGCGGCGTAACGACCGCGATAGGACTCCAGGACCGACCGCATCCGAGCGGCAGCCAGACGTGGGTGGTAGCGCACGTGCAACAACGTGATGCCGGTGCAGTGGTTGCCTTTGACCTCAGGTACCAACACCAGGGTGCGACCGTCGCTGCGCCCCACCGCCACCGTCACTTCCCGCTCTGTGGCCACCCGGTGCTTGGTGCCCCGCAGCAGCGGGCTCCGCTCCGTACGCAGCGGCAGATCCCGGGCGATCCCACCCCGGTCGACCACCACAATCGAAGCCTCATCGTCGACTTCGCCTTCTATCCGGTAACGGGTGAACCCGACGACCTCCTCGACCGCGGCATCGAGACCCGCCAGGGTACGCAGAGACTTGTAGCTGAGTCGGTCTCGGGCGGCACCTGCGGCCAGGGTGGCGGCCACCAACGGAACGTCCAGCAGGCTCTCATCAGAGCGCGAGATGCCCACGGTCACGGTCTTGGCCTGGTGCTTGATGGCGTCGACCGGTCTGGTCAGTTCTTCGATCGCCGCGGTGAGCGCATGGGTAAGGTCGTCGAGCACCCCACCTGGCGTTCCAACTCGACCGAACTCGACCTGGTAGGCGTCGAGCGGCGCGACACCGGTGGCGTAACGGAAGATGGCAGCCAACCGCACAGCGGTGCCCGCCTCGAGATGGCCGTTGTAGGCCCCGGATCGCAGACCATCGAAGAATCGGTTGGCAATCGGCTCGAACACCGGACGGAGTCGGGCGAAGATCCGATCGGCGTCGTCGGCTCCCGGGGCCGACACCGCATCCTCGATCGCACCCCGAGCTTCTCGGAGGGGACGAGCCTGGGCATCGATGGCCAGCGCTGCCTCGTAACCGAACAGGTGACCGACCACGGTGGACAGCACGAAGGCCAGTTCAGGTCGGACCGACGGAACGGTGAGTACTCGGTGGGCGGCGCTGAACCGGTCCTCGTCTTCGGTGGCGATGACCACCGGCGTGGCCTTGTGGGCCCGGTAGATGGCCACCTCCTTGGCCACGTCGTCGGCGTTGGAACCGATCAGTCCGGCGGCGCAGACCAGGATCAACGGCTCCGACGA
>CAUJFC010000079.1 GCA_963169755.1 Actinomycetota bacterium
GGCCAAGATGATCGAGGCGCCCATCTTCCATGTGAACGGTGACGACCCCGAGGCCTGCGTCCGAGTCGCCCGCCTGGCCTATCGGTTCCGCCAGACCTTCAAGCGTGTCGTGGTGATCGACATGGTCTGCTATCGCCGGCACGGCCACAACGAGGGTGACGACCCCAGCTACACCCAGCCGCTCATGTACAAGCGCATCGATGCTCGTCGTTCGGTACGCAAGATCTATACCGAGGCGCTGGTCAAGCGGGGCGACATCTCCATGGCTGACGCCGAGCAGGCACTCGACGACTTCAGCGCCCGGCTCCAGACCGCCCTCACCGAGACGCGTGACTCCAAGCCAGCCACTGAGATCATTGCCAAGCCGGTCCCGCCAGCGGTCGGGGTGCTGCCTCCAATCGACACCGGCGTCTCACGCGAGACCATCGACCACATCTACGGCGTGCTGTCCAGCGTTCCCGATGGGTTCCAGGTTCATCCCAAGCTGGCCAAGCAGTTCGAAACCCGTACGAAGATGGTCAACGACGGTGAGGTCGACTGGGCCACGGCCGAAGCCATGGCCATGGGATCGATCCTGCTGGAAGGCAACAACATCCGCTTCGCCGGCCAGGACTCACGGCGTGGGACCTTCTCACAACGCCACTCTGTTCTCAGTGACTTCGACACCGGTGACGAGTTCATCCCGCTGGCCCACCTCAGCCCAGATCAAGGCAAGTTCTGGATCTATGACTCGTTACTGAGCGAGTACGCGGCCATGGGCTTCGAGTACGGCTATTCGGTGACCGCCAAGGATGCTCTGGTGTGCTGGGAGGCTCAGTTCGGCGACTTCGTCAACGGCGCCATGATCGTGATCGACCAGTACCTGGTGGCGGCTGAAGACAAGTGGGGTCAGACGTCGGGGCTGGTGCTGTTGCTGCCCCACGGGCTCGAAGGGCAAGGGCCCGAGCACTCGTCAGGCCGGGTCGAGCGATTCCTCACTCTCTGTGCCGAGGACAACATCCAGGTCGCCAACGCCACCACCTCGGCCCAGTACTTCCATCTGCTACGCCGCCAGATTCGCCGCGAGGTACGAAAGCCCCTGGTGGTGATGACCCCCAAGTCACTGCTGAGGGCCAAGCAGGCCCGCTCTGCGATCACCGAGCTGACTGCCGGTTCGTTCCGTGAGCTGCTCGACGACCCAGGGGTAGCCGACCGCTCCGCAGTCACCCAGGTCGTGTTCTGTTCGGGCAAAGTGGCCTATGACGCCATGGCTAGGCGGGACGAGCGCAGCCACTCTGCGGCGGTGGTTCGAATCGAACAGCTATATCCGTTCCCCTACGCCCAGATCACCGAACTGATGGCCAGTTACCCCAATGCCCAAGAGGTCGTCTGGTTGCAGGAGGAGCCCGACAACATGGGGCCCCGCTCGTTCGTGTCCGAACGGCTGGCCCCCCTCGTGCCCGAGGGTGCGAAGTTCCGTCAGGTGTCACGGACCGGGTCCGGCAGCCCGGCCACCGGTAGCCACGCCATCCACGTTCAGGAACAGAACCAGATCCTCGACGAGACCTTCCGCTAGGACGGCGGCCCGGCCGGCTGGACGGGCCGACCTATCGGGAGGGGGACTAGAACTCGTTCTCGTTTGCGCGGATAGGGTGCTCAGATGCCTGAGCCCTCCGGTAACGCTGCATTCGATGACGCCCGCGCCGGCGGAATCGTCGACACCTTTCTGTCGTTTCCCGATGTGAAAGAGGCCAAGTCCAAGGTCTACGACTACATCCGTAAGGCGTCTCTGGACAAGGAGACCCAGACCATGGAGATGCCGGCGGGCTACATGTTCAAGGACATCCCGTCCTACGACGAGATCGATGACCCTCTGGAGCTGACACTGGCCGAGATGGACCGTTTCGGCATCAGCCAGTTTCTCACCAACGTCACTGAGCGAGAACTCGGCAAGCGGGCCCTGCGTGAGCATCCGGACCGGTTCTGGGGGTTGATCAACGCCGATCCCAACACCGGCATGGAGGCGCTGCGCACCATCGACCGCGCAGTGGACGAGTGGGGATCGCGGTTGAAGGCGGTGCACGTGTGGGGGACCGCCCTCCAGCCGTCAGTGGCGATCGACGACAAGAAGATGTACCCCATCTACGCCAAGTGCGTAGAGGCCAACCTCCCGATCGTGCTGTACGTCGGAGTGCCGGGCCCTCGGATTCCCATGGCCCCGCAGCTGCCGATCCTTCTCGACGAGGTCTGCTGGTTCTTCCCCGAACTCAAGATCGTGACCCGTCACGGGGGAGAGCCCTGGACCGAGCTCATGGTCAAGCTGCTCCTCAAGTACCCCAACCTCTACTACTCGACGTCGGCGTTCGCCCCGAAGTACTACCCGTCGGACATCGTCGACTTCGCCAACACTCGGGGGGCCGACAAGATCATTCACGCCGGCTACTGGGCGGCCGGGTTGACTCTGGATCGGATTCACGCCGAGCTGCCCACGGTGCCCTTCAAGGACCACGTGTGGGCCAAGTTCCTACGTGAGAACGCCAACCGGGTGTTCGGCGAGGCCGGAACCAGCTGACTGTCGGAGGCGGGGAAGTTCGGGGGCCTGCGGGAGAACTTTGTCGCGCCTGGCCTCTGGTCCGATAACGTCTGTTATCGGAGTCGTCAGGGGGCGGCTCGGTCGTTCTTCACCGAAGGGACAAGGGGAACCTCATGTCGACCACCGAGGACCTGATCGGTCGCAGCGAAATCAACGACATTGCGGCGATCGAGGAGGTAATGCTCCTCGCCGCCGAGGACGGCGAAGCCAACATCCGAGCCGTCAGAGACAACGCGGACGCCATCTTCACCTGGGATTACGAGAAGGGTCGGCGACCCGCCCTCAACAAGTTGTACGAGAAGGCCAAGGTCTCAATGTGGAATGGCGAGACCGACCTGCCCTGGGAGACGGCCGTCGACCCAATGGATCTGGTTGAGCTGCAACGAGCCCAGTTCGGTATGACCCCCGAGATCCGCAAGGAGAACACGCGCGGTACCCCCTTCGAGAAGTGGTCCGACGCCCAGTTCGACGAGCTGGCACTGGAGTCCAACAACTGGATGCTCAGCCAGTTCATGCACGGCGAACAGGGTGCTCTCATCTGCACCGCCAAGATCGTCGAGACCGTGCCGTGGATAGACGCCAAGTACTACGCCGCCACCCAGGTGATGGACGAGGCCCGCCACGTCGAGGTGTTCGCCCGCTATCTCGACACCAAGCTCAACGGTCACTATCCGCTCAATGCCCACCTTGGGCTGTTGCTCGATGACATCATCGAGGATTCGCGCTGGGACCTGACCTATCTGGGTATGCAGATCATGGTCGAGGGGTTGGCTCTGGCGGCCTTCGGGTTCATGCACATGACCACCCCCGAGCCTCTGCTCAAGCAGCTCCTGCGCTATGTGATGAGCGATGAGGCCCGCCACGTCGCCTTCGGGGTGCTGACCCTCAAGGAGTACTACCAGGAGTTGACTCTCCCGGAGATCCGCGAGCGTCAGGAGTTCGCCTTCGAGGCCGCGGTGCGCATGCGAGACCGGCTCCTCATGCAGGAGGTCCTCCACCGCCTCGATGTCGATGTGAAGGGGGCGGTGCAGTTCGCCCTCAACGACCCCGGCCGCAAGATGTTCCAGCAGATGCTGTTCTCGAAGATCGTGCCGAACTGCAAGAAACTCGGCCTGCTCGATGCCGGAGACGGATGGCTCCGGCATCGATTCGCAGAGTTGGGCGTGATCCAGTTCGAGGACTGGACCGACACCAGCGACGAGTACGAGTCCTTCGCTCTCGACCGCGAAGAACTGAGCGGCACCGCAAGCTGATCCGGGGCGCCCGCCCCGGGCCGACCGCTAGGCGTCGGGGGCCTCAACCTCCCCCGACGTGGTGGTGGTCGAGGCCTCGGTCGTCGTAGTCGCCTCGGTCGTGGTCGTGGTGGCCTCGGTCGTGGTGGTCGTCGCCTCGGTCGTGGTCGTGGTGGCCTCGGTCGTAGTGGTCGTCGCTTCGGTCGTTGTTGTCGTCGCTTCGGTCGTGGAAGTGATGGCCTCGGTCGTGGTGGTGGCCTCGGTCGTAGTGGTGGCTGGGGCATCGCTGTCAGAGCCGGAGATGGCCACCAAGGCCAGCGCAACCACCGCAATGAGGATCACCAGAACGACCACCGCCACCAGCGGTCCATTCCCGGTTGACCGTTGGGCGGGACGTTCATCGACATGGCTTACGCCAGCGGCGGCGGGTGCCGAGTCGGTGGGCGGTGCTGGCACGTAGTAACCAGCTGGCGGAGTGGGGGTTGGGTCGGCGGTGGAGCCCGACGGTCCCCAGGCCCTCGTGGCGTCGGGACCGGCTGAACCTGGCGCCCACGCGCCGGTGTCCTCGGGGCGCCAGGCCCGAGTGGGGTCGTTGTCGTCACTCACGGTTCAGAATCTCCGAAGAAGTTGAGGGAAATGGGTGTCGGCGGGGCGGCCGAAACGGTCAGCCTCGAGCGAAGCAGGTGCTCAGCGGGTTGTTGCCATACCACCGTCAACGGGGATGACCGCGCCGGTCAGATACGAGCCGGCTCGAGACGCCAGGAACAGTGCCACTCCAGCCATGTCATCGTCACGACCGATGCGCTTGAGGGTGGTGGCCGCCGCAATGGCCTCGCCTGCGGCGTCGAGCGTGGCTCGCATCATTTTCGATGGGAACGGGCCGGGAGCCACGGCGTTAACGGTGATGTCGGGACCCAGATGACGGGCCAGATGGCGGGTCAGTTGATGAACCGCCGCCTTCGAAGAGGAGTACGAGTAGGTCTCGAGAATCGGAACGTGGATCCCGTCGATCGAACCAATGTTGATGACCCGTGCCGGATCATCAATGGTGGCAGCCGCCCTGAGCAAGGGGAGCAGGAACTTTGTGGTGTGGAACACCCCTTGCACGTTGAGGTTGAGGACCCGATCCCACGAGGCGGTGTCATGTTGATCCAGGGGCGCACCCCAGGTGGCACCGGCATTGTTCACCAACACGTGCAGGCGCTCCCGTCGAGCGGCCAGGGCATCGGCCAGGTCTCGACAGCCACCCTCACTGGACAGATCGGCGGGGATGGCTTCGATGGACCCGTACGGGGCCAGAGCGTCGACAGTGGCCTGGCACGCCTCAGGTTTGCGGGAGGCCACCACGACGTCGGCTCCGGCGGCCACGAAGCCGCCGGCGATCATGCGGCCGATCCCGCTGGTACCCCCGGTCACCAGCACGGTCTTGCCCGCTACCGAGAACAAG
>CAUJFC010000080.1 GCA_963169755.1 Actinomycetota bacterium
GTGACAGTCCCAGCGGGCGCCGTAGTCAGTCCTCCGCTCAGCCCGTCGAGCCGCGTTCGCAGAGGCGGGCCGATGGAGCAGCTAGCCGTTCTCCTGCAACCAAGGCCAAGTCCCTCGACCCGAGTAAGTCGGCCACCTCGACCAGTCGATCGGGTACGCCCCGCGCGAAATCATCGACTTCAGCCGGTCCACCAGTCTCGGCCAGGGGGAGCAGCTCTGCCCGGGGGCGGAGCTCGACCAAGGCTGCCGGGCCCACCACCGCGAGGCCCAAGACCGTTCCTGCTGGCGGGAAGTCACCCTCGGTCCCCAGGTCCGGCCCGATCACTTCCAGCGTCAGGTTTCGCCGACTGCCCGAGGCGGCTGAGGGGCAGCAACCCGGTGGAGCGGGCCAGGCGAAAGCCCGGGGGACCGACGCGGGTGAGGCTCTCACCGCCACCGGTCGGCTGAGGGCCATACGGCGCCCCCGGCCCGACGCCACGGCGTTGCTGCCCCCGCCGCCCTCGCCGCGCACCGCGTTCCGGCGGCGGTACGGCATCACCTACGACACCCAGGGGCCTCGGGTTCGGGTGGGGCTTGTCTGGGGGGCGGCGGTGGCCTTCGCGCTGTGGTTCCACCCCCTCCGGCCCTATGGCCTGGCCACCCTCTACGCCGTGGTCGCCGGAGCAGCCGCCATGCAGGTGGTGGATTCGTGGCACTCGGTCCGAAGCGGGCCGGACCGCTGGATGGCCGCCCTGGGAGCCAGCACCTTGCCGTTGCTGGCAACCGTCGGTGCTGCTCGGCTGGGTGCCGGATTGATCGGGCTGGTCGTGGTGTCGCTTGCGGCCGCGGCGTTGCGTCAGGACCGTGAGATGCCCTTGCTGGCGGCCGCGGGCCACACCACCCTGGCGGCCGGCCTCTGCGGTGGGGCGGCGGCTTCACTGGTGTTGTTGGCCGACTACGAGATCGGAGCCGTGATCATCCTGGTGTTACTGGTCATGGTCTATGACGCCAGCGATTACCTGATCGGATCCGGGGCAGCCAACGGGTTCGAAGGTCCCATCGCTGGTGGCTTGTTCATGATCGCGGTCACCTGCCTGGTGGCTCTGGCCGGGGTACCTCCGTTCCGAGGGGCCGACGTCTGGACCTTCGCGGTGCTGGCCATGCTGGCCTGCCCGGCCGGTCAGTACCTGGCCTCGGCCATGCTTCCTTCCTCGGCCGCTCGGGCGCCGGCCCTGAGGCGATTGGACTCTATGTTGGTAGTGGCTCCGGCTTGGGCGGGGCTGGTTGGGCTCTACCTTCAGCAGAACGTCTGACACGGCCCTACAGTTGGATCCGATGGATCAGGAGCTGGAACGGATCCTCGCCGAGGGCTATCTCGCCGAGCTGTCGTCGCTGGACCTGTCCGATATTCGCGCCAGACGGGCCGAGTGCCAGGCCATCGAGACCCAGCTCTCCTTCCTGCGACGCATGGTCCAGGGCCGCCACGACATCGCCACCGGCGAGATCGAGCGGCGTCGCAACGGGGGATCGGCTTCCGACGTGTCAGACCTGGTCGAGCGCCTGCCCGAGATCCTGGCCGACCGTATCCACGCTCCGGGTCCCGGAAGACTTCCGGTGATGATGGAACCCGGCGAGTTGAACAGCCGGCTCGACCGAGAACTCGATGCCATCACCGAAGCCGCCAACCTTGACGCCCCCGACCAGGTGACCGACGGTGACCTTGCCCGGGCGGCCGAGCAACTCCAAGCGCTCGAGCACGAGGTGTCCACGCTTCGGAGAGCCATGTTCGACCGGATCGACGCGCTCCAGGCCGAACTCACCCGCCGCTACCGCGACGGTGAGACCTCGGTTGACGAACTGCTGGCTGGTTCTGACTGATCCTCGGCTGACGAGGCGTGGGCGCTTCTGCTCGCAGAGTGCAGCCGGTTTCAGGCCAGCACCGGGGGTGCCCTACCGTTTAGGGCATGAGTGAACTCGAGGAGCGCTGGCGCGATCTCGGTGAGTTCATCCGTGAGCAGCGTCGGGTGGGCCACCTCTCGCTGCGGAAGTTGTCGGAGATGGCGGGAATCTCCAACCCCTACCTGAGCCAGATCGAGCGGGGGTTGCGCAAGCCGTCGGCCGAGATCCTCCAGCAGATCGCCAGGGCCCTGGAGATCAGCTCCGAAACCCTCTACGTCCGGGCCGGCATCCTCGAGCCCCGTGAGGGAGAGACCGACCTGGTCGATGAGCTCCGGCGCGACCCTTGGTTGAGCGAGGAGCAGAAGAAGACTCTGGTCCAGATCTACGAGACGTTCCGGGCCGAGCGGGTGGCCGCCGGCTTCGGTCCGACCGAGACGACCGATGCCGACGCCGGCGATCCCGCGGCAGCAGATGTCGGCACCGATGGTGACAAAGACGGCGACACCGCCCGGAAGGAATCAGGAGCGCTGGTCAGGCGTTCCTGACACATGTGACAGAACTGGCCGTCGTCTCTCTGCACTCGTCACCGCTGTTACAGCCCGGTGTGGGCGACAGCGGCGGAATGAACGTGTACGTACGGGAACTGGCTGGATCACTTGCCCAAGCCGGGGTTGAAACCACCGTCTTCGTGCGTCGCTGGGCCTCGGACCTGCCAACTGAGGTAGCGGTGGAGCCCGGGTTCCGGGTGGTCCACCTCGACGCCGGACCACCCGATCTGGCCAAGGAGGACCTACCTGGGGTGGTAGGTGAGTTCACCGAATCGCTCCTCGACCATCTTCGGCACCGCCCGGTTGACCTCGTGCATGCCAACTACTGGTTGTCCGGCCTGGCGGGGCACCGCGTCAAGCACGCGCTGAATCTGCCACTGGTGTCCACCTTCCACACCCTGGCTCGGGTGAAGGCCGAGACCGGAGATCTCGAACCAGAGCGCCGAGTCGACGCTGAGGTCGAGGTGATCGGTTGTTCGGACGTGATCCTGGCCAATTCGCTGGAGGAGTCCACCCAGCTGCGGCGCCTGTACAGGGCCGACCCCAGCCGTATCACGGTTGTTCCGCCTGGGGTGGACCATGCATTCTTCGCCCCGGGCGACCAGGGGGGAGCACGGCGAGCGCTCGGATTGGACCTGACCGCTCCGACTCTGCTGTTCGTCGGGCGCATCCAGCCTCTCAAGGGGCTGGACTTGGCGGTCGGGGCGCTGGCCCAGCTCCACGAGCGGGGTCACACTTCCGCCCGACTGGTGGTGGTGGGCGGCCCCAGCGGAGCGGAAGGACCAGCCGAGGCCCGCCGGGTAAGGGCCCTGGCCGAGAAGCTGGGGGTGGCCGGACACATCGACTGGCGTGAACCGCAGCCGCATCACCTGCTGTCCTCCTGGTATCGGGCAGCCGATGTCGTGGTGGTTCCCAGCCGGTCCGAATCCTTCGGTCTGGTGGCATTGGAGGCCGCGGCCTGCGGAGTGCCCGTGGTGGCCGCTGCCGTGGGCGGGCTACGCACCCTGGTGGTGCACGGTTTGACCGGGATGCTGGTGGCTGACCGAGACCCGGGCGCGTACGCCGATGTGATCGATCGGCTGCTGGCCGATCGGCGGCTGGCGGGTGAGTTGGGGGCCAATGCCGCCACCCGGGCCCGTACCTACACCTGGTCGGTGGCGGCCGCCCGGCTGCGGCGCATCTATCACGACCTGGCCCGCAAGGCCCCGGTGACCTGTGCCGCCTGAGCCGGGAGAGCGGGTCGCGACGCCGACCGAACTTGCCGCCCTCGGGGCGCTGATCGAGGGCTGGCTGGACCGTCAGCGGGTCGAGAACCCGCTGCTGGAGGAGGCCGAGCGGGGCGAACCGGCCGTGGCTCGCTGGCGACTGCGCCTAGCGGGTGAGGAGAAGGACCACACCACGGTCTGGTTGACCCTCGACCAGCGCACCCTCTCCTATGAGACTTACGTGATGCCCGCCCCCGAGGAGAATCATGGCCGGTTCTTCGAACACCTCCTGGCGAGGAATCGTGGCTTCAATGGGGCGGCCTTCTGCATCGGCGACGAGGATGCCATCTACCTGAGGGGTCAGTTGCCGGTGTGGGCGGTGACCGAGGAAGAACTCGACCGGGTGGTGGGTTCGCTCTACGCCTACGTCGAACGGTGTTTCCGACCTGCTCTGCGAATCGGGTTCGCCTCCCGTTTTGGCTGACAGTCTCCAACGCGACGGGGCCTCCAGCGCCCCCACCCGAGGCCCTAGTTGAGTTTCATGCACTTTCCATGTATGTTGCGCCTGGTCGGTCGGCCGGGCAGATCGGGGAAGGTGTGTCCGGCCGACCGAACACCAGCGCCCCCGATCTCCAAACCGGGCGGGTGGTGGGCGGGTTCCGCCTAGCGTGCTGGCATGACGACGCTCGTGGTGGTTGGTGGCGGGAAAATGGGTGAGGCCTTGGTCGGAGGCCTTCTGACATCTGGGTTCGCCCCGGCCGAGCAGATCGCCGTGGTCGAGCCGGTCGAGGCTCGCCGGGCCGAACTGGCCGAGCGGTTCCCCGGACTGGTGCTGGTCGCGCAGCTCGAACGGCTGGCTTCCAGCCCCGCTGGTGCGGTGGTGGCCGTCAAGCCTCAGCAGGTGGCTGAGGTGTGCCGGTCCCTCGGCCAGGCCGGAGTGGGACGCATCCTGTCGATCGCCGCTGGGGTACGCCTGGCCACCATGGAGGCGGAGGTGCCTGATGGAACGGCGGTGGTACGGGCCATGCCCAACACGCCGGCGCTGGTGGGGGCGGCGGCTTCGGCCATCGCCGGAGGGGCTGCGGCCACCGACACGGACCTCGACTGGGCCGAGTCGGTGCTGGGCGCGGTGGGCACCGTGGTGCGGGTCGGTGAGGCGCAACTCGATGCCGTCACCGGATTGTCCGGCTCGGGGCCGGCGTATGTGTTCCTGGTGGCCGAGGCGCTCATCGATGCCGGTGTCCTAGTGGGCCTCCCGCGCCCGGTGGCCACTGATCTGGCGGTGCAGACCTTGCGGGGTGCGGCTGAGTTGTTGGCGTCGGGGACTCCGGCGGCCGAGTTGCGGGCCAATGTGACCTCGCCGGGGGGCACCACTGCTGCTGGGCTGCGAGCCCTGGAAGCCGGCGGCCTGAGGGCTGCACTGGCAGATGCCGTGGTGGCCGCCACCACCCGAAGCGCCGAGCTGGGCTGATCCCCACCCCGGCTGGGGTCTGATCCCAGGTGGGGTCCTATCCTCGGAGATCTGTGGGGTTCGACACCATCTCCTTCCTGTCCGACTACGGGCGCGTCGACGAGTTCGTCGGGGTCGTCCACTCGGTGATTCGCCAGATCTCACCGGCCACCGCGGTGATCGACATCACCCATGAGGTCCCTGCCCACGACATCCGATCGGGTGGCCTCACCCTGGCCCGGTCGGTGCAGTACCTGACTCCCGGTGTGGTTCTGGCGGTGGTTGATCCGGCGGTCGGTACCGCCCGACGGGCCATAGCGGTCGAGGTGGGTGACGGCGAGTCGATTCTGGTCGGACCCGACAACGGTCTGCTGGCTCCGGCGGTGGCAATGGTGGGTGGAGCCACCAGGGCAGTGGAGTTGACCGCCACCGAGTACCACCTGGGCGCGGCCGGCCCAACCTTTGCCGGCCGCGACATCTTCGCTCCGGTGGCCGCCCATCTTTGCAACGGGGTGGCGCTGGAGGATCTGGGCCCCGAGGTGGACCCTTACGCACTCACCCCGGCCACCATCCCGATCACCCGGGAACACGAAGGCGAACTGCTGGCCGAGGTCTTGTGGACCGACCGGTTCGGAAACCTCCAACTGAACGTCGACCCCGCTGAGATCGAGCACCTGGGTCAGCGGGTTGACCTGCGCTTCGGTACCCGAGCCCGCACCGGAATCCGGCGCACCACCTATGCCGAGGTGGAGGTGGGTGAGATCGGTCTGATCGTGGACTCCTACGGGCTCGTGTCGATCGCCGTGAATCGTGGTTCAGCTGCCGAGGAGCTGGGGCTCGACACCGGCGACGAGGTCCGTCTGGTCCTGGACCCCGCTCAGGTAAGCCAAGGGACGGCGACACCGGTCGAACTCGGTCTGAAGCCTCGAGCCTGACGGGCACCGGCTGGCCGAGACTCGCTAGCGTCGAGAGCGATGCGTCAGGGCACCACCATCCTGCTTGCGATCCTGCTGCTGCTGATCCTTGGGGCCGCCACCCTTCAGCTGGTGTTCCTGGCCTGAGACGGCGGGCTCTGTTTCGGTGAGGAGCGGCTCCGATAAGGGCGGCGCCGGCCAGGTTCCACTTCAGAGACGGGCAGCCATGGTGTTGCGCCGATAGGCGCGCATACCCCGCCAGTTGAGGGTGCCGGCGATGAGCCACACCACCAGGCCCACCACCACCGTCACCACCGGGCCCGCCAGCAGCAGCCCGGTGGTCTGGCCTACGGCGACGACCACCATCGGCAGCACCACCGCGCCACCCAGTTGCTGTGCCTCCTGGGTGTTCTCCACTCGTAGCGACACTCGCACCATCACGCCCAAGCCCAGCGCCGCTACCGCTGGGGCCAGCCAGAAGATCACCAGCATCCATGTCCGGGTGGGAATGAACACACGCCCCATGACCGGCCAACACACCACGTTGGAGACCACGCAGAACACCACGAATCCCACCCACGCCACGGCGGTGCTGGGCACGAACGTGCTCAGAAGCTTCGCCACGTAGAGGTCACGATCCGACACCGGCAGGTGGAGCAGGGTCTCGAGGGTCTTGCGTTCCTTCTCGCCGGCGAAGGTGTCGGCCGCCAGCACTGACGACACCATCAGTGGCACGATCAGAAACAGCGGCGCCACCATGTAGCCCAGTACCAGGATGATCAGGCGTTCCTCGGGGGGTGCGCTCAGCACTGGCTCGGCGATGCTCTCGGGGAGCATGTTCACGAAGGTCTCGACGTCGAGCGTGCGCTCTCGGGCTGACAGCCCGATGGCGGCGGGGAGCACCACCAGTAGCAACGTGGGCAGGAAGAGCATCGGCAGCATCAGGGCCCGGGACCGGCGGATCATGCCCAGATCCCGGGCCAGCAGCGCCCGAATCACGGTCCAGTTCATCGGTGCACCCCCGGTAGGTCTCCGGTAGGACCGAGACGGGCCGAACGGGCCTCGATCTCGAAATAGACGTCCTCCAGCGACGGCTGGCGGGGTTCGGCGGCGTATACCGATTTGCCCGCGGCCACGCAGGCGGCCACCAGGGAGGGCACAGCGTCCCTGCTGGTCACGCGGGCCAACAGTCCCTGTTCCACCGGCACGCACTGGACCACATGGGTCAGGCCGGTCAGGGTCCTCAGCAGATCGCCATCGGCCTGGTGCCCCAGATCCAGGCGCACCTCGACTCCGCTCCACAACTCTCCGGCCAGCTCCTCGGGGGTCCCGAAGGCGTGGAGGTGCCCGCTGAACAGAACCGCCATCCGTGAGGCCAACCTTCCCGCTTCACCCAGGAAGTGCGTGCACAGCACCACGGTGCGGCCGTGCTCGGCGGCGAGGGAACCGATCAGCTCCACCACGTCACGGGTAGCCACGGGGTCCAGGCCCGAGGTCGGCTCGTCCAGGAACAGCAACTCGGGATCGTGAAGCAGCGCCCGGGCCAGGGCCACCCGCTTGCGCTGACCGGTGGAGAAGCCCTGGACCCTCACGTCGGCCCGGTGGGCCATGCCGAATCGTTCCAGCAGCTCCATGGCCCGGGGTCGGGCGGCCTCGGGATCCATACCCCGCACCCGGGCCACGAAGGTCAGGTTCTCCAGGGCGGTCAGCCGCTCATCGAGTCCGGCGTTCTCGGTGAGTACCCCGGTTCGGGCCCGAAGCTCCTCGCCCTGCCGCCACGGGTTCAGCCCCAGGACGGTAGCGGTACCGGCGTCCGGGGAGAGGACGCCGTTGAGCAGGCGCATGGTGGTGGTCTTGCCGGCACCGTTGGGCCCCAGCAGGGCCAGGACCTCGCCGGCGCGGGCGTCGAGGGTCAGTCCGTCGAGGGCGGTTCCGCTGGGAAAGTGCCGGGTCAGTCCTTCGCAGCTCAGCACCGGATCGCTCATCGACACGCATTGTGACAGTTTCCGCGCGGTACGCGTATGGCGGGTGAGCGCGCGTTTGGGACCTATGGACCTGCACGCGGGGTCAAATGTGTGCTGCACTATGGCGACTTGGGCGCCAGCCCGCCCTCCCTTCCCCTGAGGTCCCCGTGAATCTGGCCAGCATCATCGAGCCTCACGATCCCGACTCGGTAGCGCTGATCAGCCGCGGGCAGACCACCACTTACGGCGAGTTGCGTGACCAGGTGGCCGGGCTGCGGGGCGGTCTGGTGGGTCTCGGGATCGAGCCGGGCGACCGGGTGGCGATCCTGTGCGCCAACAACTGGTACTTCGTGACGAGCTACTTGGCCATCCTGGGGACGGGGGCTGTCGCAGTCCCACTCAATCCGTTGAGCCCGGCGCGTGAGCTGGAGCGGGAGCTGGCCTCGGTCGGTGTTCGAGCAATCATGGTCGGCCCGTCGGGCCGCTCGACCATGGACGCCGTCAACCGCGATCGACTGCCGGCGCTGGAGTTCGTGATCCACGGAGAAGGTCACAGCGGTGGCGACGTCCATTTCGATGATCTGTTGGCCGCCGAGCCGACACCGATCGTGCCGCGTGACTCCGACGACCTAGCGGTTCTGATCTTCACCAGTGGCACCGCTGGAACCCCCAAGGCGGCCATGCTCAGCCATGGCAACCTACTGAACAACATCGATCAGGTGATCGGGTTGCGGGGCGACGGCGGCAACCACAACGACGTCGGCTTCGGCATCCTCCCCCTGTTCCACATCTTCGGGCTCAACGTCGTGCTGGGGTCGGCGCTGAGGGCTGGTGCCTCGGTGGTACTGGTGGAGCGATTCGACCCTTCATCCGCGGTCGAGGCCATTCAGCGTCACGGGGTGACCGTGCTGGCTGGCGCCCCCACCATGTGGGCAACGTGGGCAGCCATGCCTGAGTTGGCACCTGACACCTTCTCCACGGTCGGTATCGCCATGTCGGGCGCCGCGCCGCTCGATCCCCAGATCGCCACCGCCATCCGGGAGCGGTTCGGTCTCGAACTGGGCGAGGGGTACGGCCTGACCGAGGCCTCGCCGGTAGTTACTACTTCCTTCGGGCTGCCGTGGCGGCCGGGGTCGGTGGGGGCCGCGGTGGACGGGGTCGAGATCCGCCTGGTGGACATCGACGGCCAAGACACCCTGGTGGGTGATCCGGGTGAGATCTGGGTGCGAGGTCCCAACGTGTTCCGGGGTTACTGGAACGACGAAGAGGCCACCCGCGCCGCTCTTGACGACGAGGGCTGGCTCCACACCGGAGACGTCGCCTTGGTCGACGAGGAGGGGATGATCTACCTGGTTGACCGGGTCAAGGACCTCATCATCGTGTCGGGTTTCAACGTGTTTCCCGCCGAGGTCGAGGAGATCTTGGCCGAGATGCCCGGCGTTGCCGAGTGCGCGGTGGTCGGGGTGCCCCATCCCCACACCGGCGAGGCGGTCAAGGCTTTCGTGGTGCCCGAGCCGGGGTTCGCGTTGGAAGAGGACGCGGTCATCGAGCACTGTGCTGAGCAACTCGCTCGCTACAAATGCCCGCAGAAGGTGAATTTCGTGGAGTCACTCCCTCAGAACTTCACCGGCAAGGTGCTGCGCCGAGCCCTTCGCTGAGCCGGGGGAGGCGGGCACATCTGCCTGAAACCTGGCTGGTGTGTCAGGCACTGACACGACTTTGTGAACGTGTGCACTAGCGGGGTAGGTTCGCCGGTGCCATGCCCGACCGTGCCCGTCGAATCCCCGAAGCCACCGTCGCCCGGCTGCCGGTGTATCTGCGCAGCCTGGCCGAGCTTCTGGACGAGAAGGAGTCCACGGTCTCCTCGGAGCGCTTGGCCGAGATGGCCGGAGTCAACGCCGCCAAGGTGCGCAAAGACCTGTCATACCTGGGGTCCTATGGAACCAGGGGAGTTGGCTACGACGTCGAGTACCTGTTGTTCCAGATGAGTCGTGAACTGGGGCTCACCCACGACTGGCCGGTGGTGATCATGGGTGCCGGAAATCTGGGTCAGGCCCTCGCCAACTATGGCGGATTCACCGAGCGGGGATTCCCGGTGGCAGCGCTGATCGACGCTGACCCTGACAAGGTCGGCCGGCAGTACCACGGGGTTCAGGTACACCACGTCGACGAGCTTCCCCGCCTCGCCGAGGAGAAGGGTATTGCGATCGGCATCATTGCCACCCCAGCCTCAGCTGCCCAAGCGGTGGCTGACCAGTTGTTGGAGGCCGGAATCCGGTCCATCCTCAACTTCGCTCCCGCGGTGATCACCGTGCCGCCCGAGGCCTCGTTGCGCAAGGTTGACTTGGCGCTCGAACTTCAGATCCTCTCCTTCTACCAGCAGCACGCCCCAGACCCCGCCCGTTGATCCACCGTCGGGGCGCCTTGGCCCTGCCGGCCACACTGGGAGAAAATGAAGGCACCGGGCTTCGGTCCCACCCAAGGGAGCCACTGCCGACGTGAGCGTCGTCGTCTTCGGACTCAACCATTCGACCATGCCGCTCGAGCTTTTCGAGCGGTTCACCGTCGATGAGGCAGACATGCCCGGAGCTTTGAAGCGCCTCTCCGCTGGTCCTCATCTGAGCGAGGCGGTGGTGGTGTCCACCTGTAACCGCACCGAGGTGTATGCCCGAGCCAAAGGGCCTCACGGGGCTCACGCCGACGTGCGGCGGTTTCTGGCCGAACTGGCCGATGTCGAACCGGTCCAGTTCGACGGACACCTGCTGGTACGCCACGATCGGGCAGCCGTGCAGCATCTGTTCTCGGTGGCCTCGGGGCTGGATTCGGCGGTACTTGGAGAGGGTGAGATTCTGGGTCAGATCCGTCGAGCCTGGGAGCAGGCGGGCGAGGAGCGAGCAGCGGGACCAGTACTCAACCTGCTCTTCCGTCATGCACTCGAAGTGGGCAAGAGGGTCCGCACCGAGACGGCCATCAGCCGGGGTGCCACCTCGATCTCCCAGGTGGCGGTGGAGATGGCCCCCCGCCATCTCGGAGACCTGCGGGACGTACGGGTGCTGATTGTGGGAGCGGGAGAGATGGCCGAGGGCATGCTCACCACCCTGGCGGGCTCGGGGGTGGCCGGGGTGTCGGTCTGCAACCGCACCTGGTCGCGGGCTTGCGAGTTGGCTTCGGCGATCGGGGCGACCCCGCTGGCCTTCGATGACCTCCCGGTCGCCCTGGCTCAGACCGATCTGCTCCTCACCTCCACCGGTTCCACGACGCCGATCATCGGCCCCGCCGAGGTGAGCACCGCTCTGGCACAACGGCCGGAACGACCGATGCTGGTGGTCGACGTGGCGGTGCCCCGCGATGTCGACCCTACGGTGCGCACGGTTCCGGGAGTGACCCTGGTCGACATGGACGACCTGACCCGTTTCGCCCGCAAGGGCCTGGACCGACGGAGCCGAGAGCTGGCCGCCGCTCGGGGGATCGTCCATGAGGAGGTCGAGCGCTATCAGATGGCCGCCGTCTCTCGTATCGCCGATCCGGTGGTGGCGGCACTGCACGAACACGCCGATGCCATTCGTACTGCTGAGCTGGCCCGGTTCGAGTCACGTCTGGCGGGCCTGTCGGATCAGCAGCGGGACGCGGTGGATGCCCTGGTTCACGGAGTGGTGGCCAAGCTCTTGCACTCTCCCACCATGGCGGTGAAGACCCAAGCTGGCTCTGACTCCGGTGACCGCCTGGCCGACGCCCTGCGCGAGTTGTACGGCCTTGACTGATCCGAGAGATCGACTTCCGCTGGAATCGACACCGCTCACCAGTGGCATGCCGATCCGCGGGGCCCGGGGCTTGGGGCGGTGAGGCTGCGGATCGCCACCCGGCGAAGCCCACTGGCGCTCTGGCAGGCCACCCACGTGGCCCAGTTGCTGGTCGGGCTCGGGGTCGGAGCCGAGGTCCACCTAGTCGAGGTCGACACCGTGGGGGACAGACGACCAGAGGTGTCGATTGCTGACTTCGGCGGCAAGGGGGTGTTCGTCAAGGAGGTGCAGGCGGCGGTGCTGCGCGGCGACGCCGACCTGGCGGTCCACTCAGCCAAGGATCTTCCCTCTCTCACCCCCGACGGACTGGTGCTGGCATCGGTTCCCCAGCGGGGTGATCCCCGCGACGCCCTGGTGGGTCGGTCGATGACCGATCTGGCGGTGGGTGCCACCGTGGCCACCGGCTCACAGCGGCGTCGGGTGCAGCTGGCGGCGATCCGGGGAGACCTGGAGTTCTGCGACCTGCGGGGCAACATCGCCACCCGGTTGGAGAAGGTTCCCGTGGGCGGTGCGGCGGTGGTGGCGGTGGCCGCCCTGACCCGGCTGGGACTGGAGGACACGATGACCACCGTGTTCAACGTGGACGAGATGGTTCCCCAGGTCGGGCAGGGGGCGCTGGCGGTGGAGTGCCGGGCCGACGACGCCGTGCTGAGGGAGATGCTCGGGGCGATCGAACACGCCGAGTCGCGGCGCGAGGTGGACGCCGAGCGAGCTTTCCTGGCCGAGCTGGGTGGTGACTGCCGGCTTCCTGCCGGCGCCCACGCCCAATCGGTGTCCGGTGCTCTCACTCTCACCGGGCTCCTGGCCGCATCGGTTGTCCGCGGGGCAAGAGTGGAGCGCCATACCGCTGCCGGTGACGATCCTGTCGAGCTGGGCCGATCGGTGGCCCGGCACCTGAGCGGTGCGGTGGGAGTTCTCTGACGGTCCCGAGCATGCGGGTGCACGCCGCGGATCTCTAGAGTCGATCTGTGACCGTCTACCTGGTCGGGGCTGGACCCGGCGACCCCGGCCTGATCACCTGTCGGGGCGCCGAACTACTGGGCGCGGCCGAGGTGGTGGTGCACGACCGGCTGTCGGCTGCCGAACTGCTGAGCCTGGCACCAGCCGGGGCCGAGCTGATCGACGTGGGAAAGGCCCCCGGCCATCACCGCATGACCCAGGAGCAGATCTGTGAGCTGCTGGTCGAGCGGGGCCGGCTGGGCCAGTCAGTGGTGCGGCTCAAGGGCGGCGACCCGTTCGTGTTCGCCCGGGGCAGCGAGGAGGCGGCCGCCCTGGCCGAGGCGGGCGTCGACTACCAGGTGGTGCCGGGAATCACTTCGGCGGTGGCGGTGCCGGCCTATGGCGGTATCCCGGTCACTCAGCGGTTCACATCAACGTCGTTCACGGTGGTCACCGGTCATGAGGACCCCGCCAGCGGTGAGGGCGACGTGGACTGGGCGGCGGTGTCGGCCACGGGTGGCACGCTGGTGATCCTCATGGGCGTCAAGCGCTGGCCCGTCATAGCCCAGCGACTGCTGGAGGCCGGGCGCCACCCCGACACTCCGGCCGCGGCCGTGCGGTGGGGGACCCGCCCTGGCCAGCACACCGTGCGGGCCACGCTGGCCACCCTCGGAGACCATCGTCTCGAGTCCCCGTCGGTGATCGTGGTGGGTCCGGTGGCAGCCGAACGCCTGAACTGGTTCGAGGGGCGCCCGCTGTTCGGGCGCACGGTGGTGGTGACCCGGTCCCGAGCCCAGACATCAGCGTTCGCTCACCAGCTCCGCCTGCTCGGTGCCGAGGTGATCGAGGCCCCCACCATCGAGGTCGGAGACCCCAGCGACGGAGGTGATGCGCTGCGGGCGGCGATCGAGCGCATCGGCAGCTACCGCTGGTTGGTGTTCACCTCGGTCAACGGTGTCGAGAGGACATTCGCCCACATCCCTGACGTCCGGGTGCTGGCCGGGGTACAGGTGGCGGCGGTGGGTACCGGTACTGCCGAGGCTCTGGCCACTCACCGGGTGGTGGCCGATCTGGTACCCGAGCGGTTCGTGGCCCAGTCGTTGGCGGACGCCTTTCCTCCGGCCCCCGCCGAGGGCGGGCGGGTGCTACTGGCCCGAGCCGAGGTGGCGGGAGCAGACCTGGTCTCGTCGCTGGTTGCCGGGGGCTGGACGGTCGACGATGTGCCCGCCTACCGCACGGGTCCAGTGGCGGTGGACCCCGAGGTGGCGGCCAGGGTCGCGGCCGCTGACGCCGTCACCTTCACCTCGTCGACCACCGTGGCCAACCTGATCGACGCCGTCGGTCGCGACGCCGTTCCCCCGGTGGTTGCCACCATCGGACCGGTCACCTCGGCCGCGGCCCGTCGCCTGGGTCTCGCGGTGACCGTCGAAGCCGAGCCCCATTCCATCGAGGGGCTGACCCGGGCCCTGATCGGAGCGTTCACCGTCGATTGAGGCCCCGGCACCCAAGGGTCCGGGGTCGGCGGGTTCCTTGAGGTCCCTAGGCTGACCGACGTGTTCCCCCAACGGCGCCTACGACGGCTCCGGCGAACCCCGGCTCTGCGCCGGATGGTGGCCGAGACCCGACTCACCCCCGACGACCTGATAGCGCCGCTCTTCGTGCGCGAGGGGGCCCGAGAGCCTCAGCCGATCGCCTCACTACCCGGAGTGGTGCAGCACAGCCCCGAATCGCTGCGGGCCGAGGTCGCCCACCTCCTCGACGTGGGTGTTCCGGCCATGATCCTGTTCGGCATTCCCGAGCACCGCGATGGCGATGGATCGGGGGCCAGCGACCCCGAAGGGGTGGTGCAGGTGGCGCTGCGAGACCTGCGCGATCGGTTCGGCGATGAGATCGTGCTCATCGCCGACCTGTGCCTCGACGAGTACACCGACCACGGTCATTGCGGGCTACTGACACCGTCGGGTGCCGTCGACAATGACTCCACTCTCGACCGCTACGCCGAGATAGCTGTGGCCCAGGCCGAAGCTGGAGCCGACATCGTGGCCCCCTCGGGAATGATGGACGGTCAGGTGGCCGCCATCCGCGACGCCTTGGACGAGGAGGACTTCGCCGACACCGCCATCTTGGCCTACGCCGCCAAGTTCGCCTCTGGCCTGTACGGCCCGTTCCGTGACGCCGTCGACGTGGAGATCGCCGGAGGGGGCGACCGCCGGGCCTATCAACAGGACCCAGCCAATGCTCGCGAGGCACTGGAGGAGGTCCGGGCTGACGTGGCCGAGGGGGCCGACCTGATCATGGTCAAACCAGCGGTCACCTACCTCGACGTGATCGCCCGGGTGCGAGCTGAGCACGACCTACCTCTGGCCGCCTACCACGTGTCGGGCGAGTACGCCATGATCAAGGCGGCGGCCGCCAACGGCTGGATCAATGGAGATGCCGTGGCCCTGGAGCAACTCCTGGCCGTGAAACGAGCTGGAGCTGACCTGATCCTCACCTACTTCGCCCGCGAGATCGCCGAGGTCATCGGGTGACTACTACTCCCTTGGCGACCCCGGAGCCCACCAGTGCCGATCTGGTGGCCCGAGCTGAGCGGGTCATTCCCGGAGGGGTCAACTCGCCCGTGCGGTCCTTCGCTGCCGTGGGCGGCACCCCCTACGTGGTGGCTCGGGCGGCCGGTGCCCACGTGTGGGACGTGGAGGGCCGAGCCTACGTGGACCTCGTGCAGAGCTACGGGGCGATCATCGCCGGTCACGCCCATCCCCATGTGGTCAACGCCGTGCGGGCCGCGGCGGGCGAGGGGACCTCGTTCGGGGCTCCGACCCGGCGCGAGGTAGAGCTGGCCGAGGCCATCTGCGCCCGGGTGCCCTCGATCCACAAGGTCCGTCTGGTGTCCAGCGGTACCGAGGCCACCATGACCGCGGTCCGCCTGGCCCGGGGGGTCACCGGTCGAAGTCGGATCGTGAAGTTCGCGGGCAATTACCACGGCCACAGCGATTCTCTGCTGGCCGACGCAGGGTCGGCCGTGGCCCACCTGGCCGACGCGGTGCCGGGTTCGGCGGGTGTTCCACCGGCAGCGGTGGCCGACACCGTGGTGTGCCCCTACAACCAGATTCCGGAGTTGGACGCCTCGGTGGCGGCGGTGATCGTCGAGCCGGTGGCCGCCAACATGGGCCTGGTGGCACCCCAGCCGGGCTTCCTGGCGGGCCTGCGGAGCGAGTGCTCCCGGGTGGGAGCCCTGCTCATCTTCGACGAGGTCATCACCGGGTTCCGGCTCGGTCCTGGCGGGGCTCAGGAGGCGTTCGGTGTGACCCCGGACCTGACCTGTCTGGGCAAGGTGATCGGCGGTGGGCTCAACGTCGGCGCCTTCGGAGGTCGGGGTGACGTCATGGACCACCTGGCGCCTGGTGGCCCCGTGTACCAGGCCGGCACCCTGTCGGGTAACCCGCTAGCCACGGCGGCAGGTCTGGCCACCCTGGACCTACTCGACTCCGGCGCCTATGAACAGTTGGAATCCCATGCCGTCCGGCTGTCGGCGGGCCTGACCGATGCCCTGACGTCGGCGGGATTGACCGCGGTGGTGCCACGAGTGGGCCCTCTGGTGGGCATTCACCTCGGCCCGCAGCCTCCGGTGGATTTCGACTCGGCTCGTCAGGGCGACGAGTCGTTGTACGCCCGGCTGTTCCATGCCCTGTTGTCGGCCGGGGTGGCGCTCGCCCCCGGGCCGTATGAGGTGATGTTTCCCGGGCTGGCCCACGGCCCGGCGATCGTGGACCATGTGGTGGCGATGGCCTATGACGCCGCCCGTTCGATCAGCGGAGAGGACCGTTCATGAACCCGTCCAGGACGACCACGGGGATCACCGCTCACCTGGGATCGATGGGCGACCGCTTCTCGTCGGTACTCACTGAGCTCGGCCGAGCCGACGCTGTCAGCCGGTTGTGGAACCGTGACTACACCCTCTGGTCGCCTGATCCCACCGAGATAGCCGACCGCCTGGGTTGGCTCGATGTGCTCGACGACATGGAGACGCAGCGGGGACGGATCGATGATTTCGTGGCCCGGGCTCGGCGGGACGGCCTGACCCACTGCGTGGTCATGGGAATGGGGGGCTCCAGCCTGTTCCCCGAAGTGGTGGCCCGCAGTTTCCCCACCGGAGGAAGTGGACTGAACCTGCACGTGCTCGACAGCACCGATCCCGCGGTGGTGGGCCGGGTGATCGAGACCGTGCCCGCCGAGCACACCCTGTTCGTGGCGTCCTCCAAGTCGGGGGGAACCGTCGAGACCCGAAGCCACCTCGAGTACTGCTGGGAGCGAATCGCCGACCCGTCCCGGTTCGCGGTGATCACCGATCCGGGGTCGGAGTTGGGAGCGCTGGCCCGTGAGCGCGGGTTCCGGGAGGTGTTCGAGAACCGAGCCGACATCGGAGGGCGGTTCTCTGCCTTGAGCCTGTTCGGACTGGTACCCGCCGCCCTGGCTGGGCTCGATTGGTACGCCCTGGTCGAGCGGGCCCGCGACCTGGAGGTGGCTCTCCGTAGTCCCGACCCCGAGGTCAACCCCGGACTGTTCCTTGGTGGGTTGATGGGGGCGGGGGTCGGGGTCGGTCGGGACAAACTCACTCTGGTCATGGACCCCACGGTCGAGACCTTCGCGCTCTGGCTCGAACAGTTGGTGGCCGAGTCAACTGGCAAGCAGGGCACCGGCGTGGTTCCGGTGGTCGAAGAGCCCCTGGGGCCGGCAGACGTCTACGGCGGTGACCGGCTGTTCGTGGCGGTGGGGGCCGTCGACCATCCTCTGGGGCTCGAGGCCCTGGTGGCCACCGGACATCCCGTGGCCCACATGACCCTGGATGCCCCGCTGGATCTCGGCGCCCATGTCCTGGTGTGGGAAGTGGCCACCGCCATTGCGGGAGCGGTGCTGGCGGTGAACCCCTTCGATCAGCCCAACGTGGCCGAAGCCAAGGAGGCCACCAATCGGGTGCTGGCTGGCTCGGCCTTGCGGCCGTCGTCGCCCCCGCTGACTGACCTGCTCGGTACTCTCAGGCCCGGCGACTATCTCTCGATCCACGCCTACTGCGATCCCGAGGGTGAAACCTACGAGGCCCTGGCCGGAGTGAGGCTGGAGCTGCGCGACCGGCTGGGGGTGGCGGTGACTCTCAGCCCCGGACCTCGGTTTCTGCACTCCACCGGTCAACTCCACAAAGGCGGTGCACCGTCTGGGGTGTTCGTCCAGGTGGTCGATACCGATGTGGTCGATGTGTCGGTCCCTGGGGCCCCCTGGACCTTCGGTGCGCTCAAGTGGGCCCAGGCCGACGGTGATCTGATCACGCTGGGTGCCCACGGCCTGCGAGCGGGGCGCTATGACCTGGCCGACCTGGTGAGCGCTCTCGACCACCTCCACCGGGTGGGACCGTAGGCACGATCGAGAGACGGGCGCGATCCCGGCTGGGAGATCCCTGCGTAGGTCAGGCCGGTGGATCGGGAAGTCGGCGCACGATGGCGGCCGCGGCCTTGTAGGCCGCTTCGGCGGGGCCGATCTCATCGGGTTGGAGCAGGTTGGCCATGATGCGCAGCACCCAGTCCATGAGGGTGCGGGACCGGATCCCCACCCGGGTCAGCTCGCGCATGAGGGTTGGCTGGCCGATCACCTGGGCGAACAAGCGGGCGACCTTGAAGTACAGGCCGTATTCCTCAGCCAACCGGTGCGGGTAGCGCTGTAGCGCCATACCGTCACCGGTGGTCAGGGCCTCGTCGAGCAGTTCGGCCACCATTCGCCCGGTTTCGTAGGCGTAGTCGATTCCCTCGCCGTTGAACGGGTTGACCGATCCCGCGGCGTCTCCCACCACCGCCCACGTGGGGCCGACCTTGGGGTTCACCGAACCAGCCATGGGAATGCGCCCACCGGTCGGGGGCGCCACCGGCTTGTCGGGATTGATCTCCCAGTAGGCCGGCGCGGTGGCCGCCCACTCGGCCATCAGATGGGAGGTGTTGACGCTGCGCCAGTCCCGAAAGGTCGACAGCAGCCCGATACCGACATTGATGGTCCCGTTGCCTACCGGGAATATCCAGCCGTAACCGGGAAGCGAATTGCCATTGCGGTCCCGCACATCGAGGGCGCTCTCGATCCATGGGTCATCGTGCCGGGGGCTCTCGTAATAGGTGCGGATCGCCATGCCCTGCGGGTAGTCCCGGTTGCGGGCAGTACCCAGGGCTCGTCCGAAACGAGAGTTGGCGCCGTCGGCCACCACCACGTAGCGGGCTCGGACCTCGTGGGAGGTGCCCGACTCCTTGTGTTTGACGGTGGCGCCCACCACCAGGCCGGACTCGACCAGGGGTGCCACCGCTTCCACACCTTGGAAACCGTGGGCTCCGGCGGCCTCGGCATGGTGGAAGACGAGCTCATCGAGGTCGCGGCGGCGGACCACGAAGCCGTGATCGGGGTAGATCGGGTGGCGGGGCCACTCGAGTTCGAGTGTCACCCCGTGGGCCACTGCCCTCAGCCCGGTGTAGCGGTGGTATGTCGTCAGCGAGTCGTACAGACCCATGTCGGCGAGCTGGCGGACCGCTCTGGGGGTGAGCCCGTCACCGCAGGTCTTGTCCCGGGGGAACGTCTTGCGCTCCACGCACGTCACATGGTGCCCAGCTCGGGCCAGCCAGTAGCTGGTGGCGGCGCCGGCAGGCCCGCCCCCGACCACCAGGACGTCGGTTCGGTCGGGGAGCGGAGCGTTCGTCACTCGGCCGCGGCTTCGGCCCCTTCAACGCTGGCGATGTCAGGATCGCCACCGGGACCGAGGTCGATCACCGCTTGCACCATCGCCTCGAGAGCAGCGGGGTTCTCGGTGAAGGTCTGGGCGTTGAAGTTGGGATCGTCGGCAGGATCGCCGCCTGAAAGACCCTCACGGATGTAGATGGTTACGGCGGCCAGTTCTTCGGTGCTCA
>CAUJFC010000081.1 GCA_963169755.1 Actinomycetota bacterium
CGGCGAGCAACCGCCGAATCCCGGTGGATGACACGTTTACCCCGTCGGGCACCGGTGTGCCGTCGACTCCGACCAGGTCCAGGCCCTGAACCTCGAAGCCAGCAGTTGCCCCCATACGGGTGAGCAGGTCGACATCACCGCCCCGCTTGTGACCGAAATGGAAGTCCTCCCCCACCACCACCGCCCGGGCCGAGAGGCATCCGACGAGCACCGACTCAACGAAGGACTCGGCCGACTCTCTGGCCCGCTCGGCGTCGAAATGGATGACATAGGTGGCGTCGACACCGGTGGCGGCCAGCAGCTCGAGCTTCTGATCGAGGTCGCACAACAACCGTGGAGCCGAGTCGGGTCGCACCACCATGGCCGGGTGACGGTCGAAGGTGACGACCACGGTCTGCAATGACCGGTCCCGGGCAATCTGGCGTACCCGAGCGATGACGGCCTGATGTCCCAGATGAACCCCGTCATAGGCCCCGATGGTCACCGCGCTGGGCGTCAGAGGCCCCGGGCACGGACCGTCTCCGTGGATCACCTGCACACGACAACGCTACGAATCCCCCCCAGAGGTCACCAACTCGCCCCCACCATGAGTTGGACCCGGACAGCCGATGACCAGAAGGTTGTCGAATGACCGGATCGGTGTGGTTGCCACCGACGGATCGAGGCCCGTGACCCCGAGCTGACAGCAGCGGTGGTAGACCGACGAGGTGGGTCGATCTGCTAGCCAGTGCCCGATCGCCTGCGGACCAGACATGCGCACTCTCCACCCATCGCACACTCTCCAAGACCGGATCAGGCGGTGAGCCTCGACGCCTACGGCTGGGATGACCGCTGGAGAGGAGAGGTCGAGGCCTTCCTTACAGACGAGGCCGCGTCCGACATCGATTCCCCCCGTCCCGGGCGGGTGGTGCGTCACGACGGAGCCGGCCTGATGGTGGCCACCGAGGACGGAGTGATCCGTGCCATGTTCGGCCCCACCGTGGATCCGGCACCGGTGGTGGGCGACTGGGTGGTACTGGACCGCGTCCCCAACCCCCGGGCCACCCTGCCCCGACGGTCGCTCCTGCGCCGCCGGGCGGCCGGAGGTGAGGGAGAGCAGGCGATGGCCGCCAATGTTGACGTGGTCCTCATCGTCTGTGGTCTGGACCGACCAGTTCGAATCGGACGCATCCAACGCACCATGACCCTGGCCAACGATGCCGGGGCCGAGTCTCTGGTGGTGCTCACAAAAGCCGACCTGGCCGACCCCACCGATGCCGCCCGGGCCGAGATGACCGTGGCCGAGGCCGACCCGTCGTTGGCGGTTGTCACCCTGTCGGCCCGGGGTGGATGGGGCATCACCGATCTGCTCGATCACATCGGTCGGCGCACCGTGGCGCTGATCGGAGAGTCCGGGGCCGGCAAATCCACCTTGGTGAACACGCTGGTCAATGCCCAGGTCGCCGCCACCGGCGGGGTACGCGAGGGTGATGCCAAAGGTCGACACACCACCACCTCCCGAGAACTGCACCTGCTGGCCACGGGAGGAGTCCTGGTGGACACGCCCGGCATCCGCGAGGTCGGGATTTTCGCCGACCCAGACGCCGTGGCCGAGACCTTTGCCGACGTGGAAGAACTGGCCACCCAATGCCGGTTCAACGACTGCACCCATCGGAGCGAGCCGGGTTGCGCCGTGACCGCTGCCGTCGAGGCCGGCGACCTAGCCCCGGACCGACTCGACCGTTGGCGAGTCCTGGAGGCAGAGGCGGAAGCCGCCGCCGTTCGAGCCGACCCGGTGGCGGCCCGGCGCCGGGACCGCCAGATGGGTCGTATGTACCGCGACGTACTGCGCGACAAGCACCGCTGACGTCTGAACCTGAACTGATGATCGGCTTGACCATCGGGTCAGGTTGGGGTTGGCTCACCCCGTGACCCTCAGCTACGCCGAAGCCGCCGCTGCCATCACCGCCCCCGGTGAGCGCTACGAGACCCACGAGATCACCGTCAACGGGATCAGCTACACCGCCTTCAAGGGGGCACCAGCCACCCTGCGAGATCTGTTCGATCTGACCGGGCTGTACGGCGACACCGAGTACCTGGTCTACGAAGACGAGCGCTACACGTTCACCCAGGTCCACGCCCATGCCGCCGGGCTGGCCGCCGCCCTGGTCAACCGTTACGGCGTGCGCAAGGGCGACCGGGTGGCCATTGCCATGCGCAACTACCCCGAGTGGATCATGACCTACATCGGTGCCCTGTCAGCGGGTGCCGTAGTGGTCTCGATGAACGCCTGGTGGACCGCTGACGAACTCGCCTTCGGCCTTGCCGACTCGGGCACCACCGTCTTGGTGGCCGACGCCGAACGGGTGGAGCGCACTCGTGACACCGCGGCCCGCCTCGGCCTGCGGACCATCGCCGTGAGGTTGGGAGACCGAGACACACCCGAGGGAGTGGACCGGTGGGAAGACGTGGTGGAACCTGGCGCCACCTACGAACGACCCCAACTGGCCCCTGACGACGACGCCACCATCCTCTACACGTCGGGCACCACCGGAAACCCCAAGGGGGCGGTCTCCACTCACCGGGCCGTCATCCAGGCCCTCATGGGCTTCGGCTGCAAGAGCTCCATCGACTCTCTGCGTCGCCCCGAGGAGGCAGCCGGCCGAACCGGCCCACCGGTGTTCATCCTGATCGTTCCCCTGTTCCACGTGACCGGCAACGTCCCGGTGATGTTGGGGGCGATGGCATCGGGCCTGAAGTTGGTGATCATGCACAAGTGGGATCCCGAACGAGCCCTTCAGCTCATCGAACGCGAGCGGGTGACGCAGTTCGTGGGTGTTCCAACCCAGAGCTGGGATCTGCTCGAGCATCCCGACTTCGAGCGCTACGACACCTCTTCGTTGGCCTTCGTCGGCGGTGGCGGGGCACCAGCACCTCCCCAGTTGGTGAACCGCGTGGCCGGCTCGTTCAAAGCCGCCAAGCCCAACATCGGCTACGGCATGACCGAGACCAACGCCTATGGACCCGGCAACAGCGGTACCGACTACGAGAACCACCCCACCAGCACCGGTCGGTCCACCCCGATCCTGGCGGTGGAGATCCGAGACGCCGACAGCCGTCCGGTTCCGACCGGAGAGCGGGGCGAGATCTGGATGAAGGGCCCCAACCTCATCCGGGGGTACTGGAACAACCCCGAGGCCACAGCTGAGACCCTGGTGGACGGCTGGCTGAGAACCGGCGACCTGGGCCGAATGGATGAGGAAGGCTTCGTCTACATCGAGGACCGAGCCAAGGACATGATCTTGCGGGGCGGAGAGAACGTCTACTGCGCTGAGGTGGAGGCCGCGGTCTACGAGTACCCCGCCGTGTACGAGGCCGCGGTGTTCGGAGTTCCCCACGAACGCCTCGGTGAGGAGGTCGCGCTGGCGGTGGTACCCCGGGAGGGTGCGACGATTGATCCCGACCAGCTCCGGGCCTTCCTGGCCGAGCATCTGGCGCCCTTCAAAATCCCCACCCGGATCATCTCGTTCAGCGAGCCACTTCCTCGTAACCCGGCCGGCAAGATCCTCAAGCGGGATCTGCGGGATCAGATCTCGGACTGAATCAGCTGCCCGCCCCGGTGCCGAGCGGAGCAAAGGCCGGGATCCGGCGGCTGGCCGCCAGTGCGACCATTCCCACCAGAATCGCCCCGGCAAATACAACGCTCACCGCGTCCAGCAGCTCCCAATTACCGGACTCACCCAGAGCCACCACTCCCCCTCCCAAGCCAGTGCCGACCGCCACGCCGAGAACGTCAGAAAGCTGGAGGGCGGCGGCCGCTGTCCCTTCGGCCCCCGCCCTGGCGGATCCAAGCACCACCACCGACAGTGGCGCATAGGCGAGCCCCACTCCGTATCCCGCCACCGCCCACCCGATCACCACCGCGACCACCGGCGCCCCACGAGCCACGCCCAGCGCCGATGCCGCACCCATCATCACCAACACCAACCCGGTGCCGACCAGCCAGCGCGGCCCCCGGTTGGCGATGGCCCGGGCCTGGGTCCAGGAACCGACCGCCCAGGCCACCGAGGCCACCGACAGTGCGGCGCCCGCCATGAAGGTCGACGAGCCGCGTCCGTCCACCACGGTCAGCGGGATGTAGGCATCTGTCTGAAAGAAGCTCCAGGTGAGAAGCCCACGCACCGCGATGGTGGCCGGAATGCCGGGCGCCGCCCTCAGAGTGCCCGGCGGTACCAGCGATGAGAACGACCTCACCGCCACCGGCAGACCGATCACCACCGCCAGCAGCGCTGGCGAGCCTGACAGTTCGGTCATGGCCGACAGCACCGCCGCCACTCCCCCCACCATCGCCAGAACCCGACCCAGGTAGCCCACGGTCAGTGGCGACGCGGCCTCGGACTCGGTCGTGGCTTCCTGACCCGACGCGCCTCCGCCGCCAGACGGGTTGGAAGGGACACGCCCGAGCGGGCCGACCGTCAACGCACCGACCACCCCCACCACCGGCAACAGCCCGAGAAACACCCACCGCCAGCCAACCGTGTGCTCCACCGCCGCCGCCAACGAGGGTCCGATCAGGCCCGGAACCACCCAGGCCGTCGACAGCATGGCGAAGATCCGGGGCCGCTCGGCGGGCGCAAACCCGCGGGCGATGGCGGCGTAGGACATCGCCGGTACCGCCCCCGCCCCCAACCCCTGAAGCAGCCGACCGGCCACCAGAACCTCCATGGACCCCGCCGACCCGGCCACCGCCAGGCCCAGCGAGAACAGCACCAGCCCGGTGCAGAACGGCGCAACCAGCCCCCGCCGGTCCACCGCCGGACCACCGACCACGATCCCCACGATGCTGGCCAGGAAGAACCCGCTGAACACCCAGCCGTACAGGTCGTAACCCCCCAGGTCGGCCCGAACCTCGGGCATGACCGTGGCCACCGACAGCGACTCCAGAGCCATGAGGGTCACAGTCAGCAACAATCCGGCCAACAGAGCCCGGGACCCGCCAACGGTGCCATCGGCTCGCTCTGCGGTCGGGCTGGGGACAGGGGGCGGGTCGCCCGCTCGGGCGGGCATACCGGCAGCCAACGGAGCACACCCTCGGGCCAGGTGCGGGGTGTGGCGGCCATCTGGGGACAATGGCGCGAAGCGCGG
>CAUJFC010000082.1 GCA_963169755.1 Actinomycetota bacterium
GGTCCCGGGGCCACGGTTGGTGGCCCCGCCGCGTCCCGCGCCCACGCTCAACCATCCGATACCCGAGTCGGCCATGGACGAGTTCCTGGTCCGGCTGGGGTACCGCTTCGGTGACCGCGCTCTGCTGGGCCAGGCCCTGACTCATCGCTCGTGGTGTGCCGAACACTCCGGTTATCTCTCCAACGAACGGCTCGAGTTTCTGGGCGACGCCATTTTGGGTCTGGTGGTCACCGACGACATCTACCGGAGGATGCCCGACGCCCCCGAAGGTCAGTTGTCGCGGGTGAGGGCCTCGGTGGTGTGCGCTGCGACTCTGGCCGACATGGCGGCCGAACTGGCGGTCGGACCGGTGCTTCTGCTTGGCAAAGGAGAGGCGGCAACCGGCGGGCGCGAGCGAACCTCGATCCTGGCCGATGCCATGGAGGCGGTGATCGGCGCCGTCTACCTCGACGGAGGGTTGGACGAGGCCCGGGCGCTGGTGCGGCGCTTGGCGTCGGCCCGTCTCGATTCGGAGGGCACACCCGACCACAAGAGCCGTCTCCACGAGCTGGTGGCTCAGACCCGCTCGGGTCGGCTCACCTACCAGATGACCGAGCAGGGGCCGGAACACGACAAGTCATTCGAGGCGGTCGTCATGCTCGACGGTGAACCGGTGGGCACCGGTACCGGCCGATCCAAGAAAGAAGCAGAGCAGGGTGCTGCCCGTGAGGCGTGGACCCGGCTCAATCCCCAACCTGGCGACGAAGTGCCACCACGAGAGGACACCGATGGCTGAGCAGCCCGAGATCGAGACCCTGCGTCGCGACCTGGATCGAGAGATCGGCGGAAAGCGGATCAAGTCGGCCGAGGTCCCCGGAACAGGTGCCATTCCCCGCCACACCAACAAAAAGCAGTTCACCGGTCTCCTCGACGGGGCCAAGATCGGCAGCGTTCAACGCAAGGACCTCCTGCTGGTGGCCAAGCTCGACACCGGCAACGCCCTGGTGCTCGACGTGCACGGTGGGGGCCAGCTTCGCCGCAACGTCGCCAAGGACCCCGTCGACAAGGCCACCAAGGTGGTGCTCACCTTCACTCAGGGCGGCCAGCTCCGGGTTCTGGACACCACCGGCAACTTCGAGGCGTTCGTTGTTCCCTACGACGAACTGACCACTGCGGTACCGGAACTGGCTGATCTGGGCTTCGATCTGCTCGACGAGCCCATCTCGTGGACGGTGTTCGGCGAGAGGATGCTGCTGCACCGCGACGCGAAGCTGCGCAACCTCCTGCTGGACCGCACCGTCATTGCCGGGGTGGGGCCGGTCTATGCCGACGAGATCCTGCATGCGTCTGGACTGCGCCCCGAACGCGAGGTTTCCTCGCTGTCGACCCAGGAGATCCGACGGTTCTTCCGTGCCGTGGTCGAGACCCTGCACGAGGGAGCCAAGCACCGTGGGGTGACCACTGCCGATGGCCAGTTCAGCGACCTCGCCGGCAAGCCCGGTGGGTGGACCTCGGAGCTTCAGGTCTACGAGCGCGACGGCCAGGCATGCCTGCGGTGCCGGGGCGTGGTGTCCAAGGCCAGGGTGTCGGGCAAGACCGCCTACCTGTGTGAGTCCTGCCAGGTCTGATGTTGGCGGCCCGCCGGGCCGGTCGGAGTTCCCGTGTTCCTCAAAGCGCTTTCGATCAAGGGATTCAAGTCGTTCGCCGACGCCACCACACTGGTGATGGAGCCGGGCGTGACGGTAGTGGTGGGCCCCAACGGCAGCGGTAAGTCCAACGTGGTGGATGCAATCGGTTGGGTGCTCGGGGCCCAGGCCCCCAGCGCTGTGCGCTCCCAGAAGATGGACGATGTGATCTTCGCTGGTACCCAGAAGCGGCCTGCTCTGGGACGGGCCGAGGTGTCGTTGACCATCGACAACTCCGCCGGGCTGCTGCCGATCGAGTTCACCGAGGTGACCATCACCCGGACCCTGTTCCGCTCGGGTGACAGCGAGTACGCCATCAACGGGGTGCCGTGCCGATTGCTCGACATCCAGGAGCTGCTCAGCGATTCAGGTGTGGGGCGTCAGCAGCACGTGATCATCAGCCAGGGCCAGATCGACGCCGTGCTGAACGCCCGCCCCGAAGATCGCCGGCTGATCATCGAGGAAGCGGCCGGTGTCCTCAAGTTCCGTCGACGCAAGGAGAAGGCCGAGCGCCGGCTGACCAACACCGAAGCGGATCTGACCCGTCTCCAGGACCTGCTGCGCGAGATCCGACGTCAACTTCGGCCGCTGGAGAAGCAGGCTGACGCCGCTCGTCGTCACGGTGACGTGGTGGCCGAGTTGACGGCACTGAGGATCTACCTGGCTGGCCAGAAGATCACCGCCCAGCGGGCCAAGCTCCAGGCCAACCAGTCGGCCCGGGCCGAACATGGTCAGACCGAGCGGACCCTGTTGGCCCAGCTCCGTCAGCTCGACACCGAGGTGATCGCCACCGAGGCCCGACTCGGGGCGATGGGCGGCGACAATCTGGGTGACGCGCTGGTGCGCTTCGAGTCGTTACGCGAGAAGGCCCGGGGGCTGGAGGCAGTGCTGGCCGAGCGGCGTCGAGGGATTGATCGCGACCGCGAGGTGGCCACCGACGCCAACGTGGTGGCGTCACTGGAGTCCGAGGCTGCCCTGGTGGTCGAGGCACTCGCCGAGGTGTCCGAAGCAGCGACTGGGCTGGAGCCCGCGACCCGGGAGCTGGCTGGGCAGGAGGCGGATCTGGCCGAGGATCGTGCCACCTTCAGTCGCGAGTGGGCTGACGGGGTTCCGGTGGTAACCGGTGCGGCGGCCGAAGTTCGGGGCGAGCTGGCCGCCGTTCGGGCCGGGATGGACCGCAGTCGAGTCGAGGCCGATCGGGGTCGTAGCCGTCTGGAGTCGCTCGAGCAACGGTTGCTGCGATTGGACGCCGATGCTGAGCGCATCCGAGGCGGTGCGTCTGGTGATGGCGGGCAGACGGAGGCCCCACCCACGGCCGAGGACTTGGTACGAGCTGAGGCGGCCCGCCGGGAGGCCGAGCTGGCCCAGGAGACCGCCGAGGAGGCCGCGCGTCAGACTGAAGCCGAACGTCACCGGTGGGAGGCTCGGGCCGAGGCCCTGAGCCTGGCACTTGATCAGGCCCGGGCTCGTGCCGGTGCCGAACGGCTGGCCGATGTCGAGGGAGTGGTGGGGACCCTGCTCGACGTGGTCGAAGTGGATTCCGGTTGGCAGGACGCTTTCGAAGCGGCTGCTGGAGAGGCGATTGCCGCCGTGGTGGTGGCCTCGGTGGAGGCCGGCCGGGACGCGCTGGCGGCGCTGCGCTCCGGGGACGGTACCGGGGCAGTGTTGGCTCTGGGGGCGGCTCGTCCCGCTCAGAGTGCGGTTCCGGCCGGTGGGGTGCGCTCCCATGTGAGGGGACTTCGCCCTGGAGTGGACGAGTTGCTCGACGTGCTGGTCGGTTCGACCTTGGTGGTCGAGGACTGGACCGAAGCTGTTGACTCGGCGCTGGCCAACCCCAGCGCCGTGGTGGTCACCCGGTCCGGCGACCGCTTCGGGCCCACGGGATGGAGGCTGGGGGCGGCCGCCGCGGGCGCCACCGGAGCAGCCCTGGACGAAGCTCGGAATCGGGCGGCTGAGGCGGCCGAAGCGGCCGAAGCGGCCGCGGGAGCCCTTGTGGCGGCACGGGCCATGGTGAGTCAGGCCCGTCTGACCGAGACGGGCATTGCCAAACAACTGGAGCGGATCGCAGCTCAAGAGCGGGCTGACCAGGAAGCCCTTGCTCGGATCGCTCGGGACCGCAGCGACACCGAGACTGAGCTGGACGGGGTTCGCGCTCAGGTGGCCGAGCTGGAAGAGCGGGCGCGTCGCGATATCGACCGGGTAGAAGAACTGGCGGCCCGGTTGCCGGCCCTGGAGGCCGAGGAGGCGGCGGTGGCCGAACAGGGACGGGCCATGGATGAAGCCCGTTCCCGCTTGGACGAGAGGGCCAAGGCGCTGGCTGCCCGCCGCAACCAGCTAGATGTCGAGGCGGCTCGGCTGACTCAGCAACGCCAGGGTTTGGAGCACCGTCTCACCCAGATCGAGGCGCGCCTGTCACGCCACGAGGCCGAGCGGCGTGAGGCCGAACAACGCCGAGTGGAGTTGGACCGCAAGGCCGTGGCCACCGATGCTCTTGCCCGCTACGTGGCCGAGCGCACTGAGCGAATCGAGGCCGAGCTGGTCGGGCTGCGTGAGCGTCGGCGGCGCCGTAGCGACGCCAACCGGGAGATCACCACTCGCCTCGACGTCCTTCGCTCTGAACGGGCGGCCGCCGAACGCGGACTGACCGAGGTGCGCGAGAAGATCCAGCGGTGCGAGATCACCGATGCCGAGATCCGAATGCACCTGGAGAACGCGGTCGAGGCGCTACGACGTGACCTCGACTGCGAGCCCGAGGTAGCCATGGCTGCTTCGGCCCCCGAATTGGCCGAAGGAGTGACGCCCGCTGCCCGAGAGCGGGAGCTGGATCGGGATCTGAGGCTGATGGGGCCGATCAACCCACTGGCTCTCGAGGAGTTCCAGGCCCTCCAGGAACGACACCAGTTCGTGGAACGCCAACTCGATGACGTCCGCACCAGCCGTCGAGACCTGACCAAGGTGATAAGGGCCATCGACGCCGAGATCGTCAGCGTCTTCTCGTCGGCGTTCGCAGAGGTCTCCCAGAACTACACCGCATTGTTCGAGACCCTGTTCCCCGGTGGCCGAGGTCGCCTCAAGCTGACCGACCCCGAGAATCTGCTGACCACCGGCATCGAGGTCGAGGCCCGGCCGTCGGGCAAGAACGTGCGCAAGCTCTCCCTACTGTCGGGCGGCGAGCGGTCGCTGACCGCCTTGGCCTACCTGTTCGCGGTGTTCCGGGCCCGCCCCAGTCCCTTCTACGTCATGGACGAGGTCGAGGCGGCGCTCGATGATGTGAACCTTTCCCGCTTCCTGGGGTTGGTGCAGGAGTTCCGCGACGACGCCCAGTTGATCATCGTGTCCCACCAGAAGCGCACCATGGAGGCGGCCGACTGTCTCTATGGGGTGACCATGCAGCCGGGCGGTTCGTCGAAGGTGGTGTCCGAGCAGGTTCGGGAGTAGCCCGCTGCTCGGGGGTCTGGGGTCAGCGGGTTGCGAACTTCCAGGTACCCATGACCAGCAGGACTCCCACTCCCACGATCACCAGCGGGGTGTTGGACTTGCCTCGGTTGATGAAGTCGCCAACTTTGTCGCCGAAGCTCTGAGCGTGTCCACTGGCGGACTTGCCCGTGTCGGCGGCTTTGGCGCCGGCCTCGAGGGTGGCACCGTATTCGATCATGGTCTGGGTGGGAGTGGCGTGCACCGGGGCCGAAGGGGTCGCGAACCAGGCGGCCACCGTCAGGGCGACGGCGGTCAGAAGACGGCGAGAGGTGGATGCGGCGGTGGTTGTCATGGGGCCCCCTGGCCGGCCCGGTGGGGCCGGTGAAATACGTTGAACGGCGGGTGGCCGCGGATCTTCTAGGTCTCGCAGCGTGGTACAGACACTACCGTCCGTTGTGGCGGGTGTCACGTGTCAGGGAAGTCGACTGAACCAGAGTTGGGAGGCCGCCGCCGCTGCGAACAGCACGGCCAGCGATACGCCGACAAAGGTTGTGGTGATGTCGCGCTGCTCGGTGGTGTATCCCACCGATGATCCGATGTTGGCGTACACCTGCTGGAGCTCGGCTCCGGTCTCGGCAGTGAAGGACTTTCCACCGGTGGCGGTGGCAATGGCGGCCAGGGCCTCGGGATCAACAGCAACCGAGATCGGCCCTTCCTGGCCCTCCAGTTCGATGACGCCGTGAGGGGTACCGAAGGCGATGGTGTACACCGGCACCCCGGCCCGCTTGGCAGCGGCGGCCGCTTGGGCGTCGGGGCGGCCGACGGTGGTGGTCCCGTCGCTCATCAGCACGATGCGGGCCGGGACAGCGTCATCGTCGTTGTCGGACGGAGTGGTCGACGAGGGGGCGTCGGTGGTGTCGAGGCCCAGCGCATCCAGAGAGGCGTAGATCGCCTCACCGATGGCGGTCCGCTCTCCCAGGCGGAGTTGGTCAATGGCGGCGTGCAGCTCGTCGCGGTTGTGGGTCGGGGGGACCGCCACCTTGGCGATCCCGTTGAAGGTGACCAACCCCACCTGGAGGCGCGGTGGAAGTTGATCGATGAAGTCATGGGCCGCCACCTTGGCGGCGGCCAGACGGCTGGGCGCAACGTCGGTGGCCATCATCGACAATGAGGTGTCGATCGCCACCATCACCGTGGCCCGTTCGCGGGGCACTCTGGTCATACGGCTGGGTTGCGCGAATGCACCGACCATCCCAGCGAGCGCCAGTAGGAGCAGGACGGCCGGCAGGTGGCGTCGCCAGCCCGGCCGACGCGGTGCCACCTTGTCCAGCAGGGCCAGGTTGGTGAACCTCACGGCGTACCGGCTGCGCCGGGCCTGCACCCCGATGTAGGAGGCGGCCAGGCCGACCACACCGAGGAGGAGCCACAGCCGCTGGGGCACGAGAAACTCGACACTGCGACTCATCAGCGGGCCCCCCATCCGGCGCGACGGGCATGGACCCGGGCCCGCCGGTCCACCACGAATCTCACCACGTCGAGCAGCCAGTCCCGGTCGGTTCGCAGCACCAGATGATCAGCACCCGATGCACGAATGGCTGACGCGATGGCCGCTCGTTGCTCGGCGGCTGCCGTCTCATAGCGGGCCCGGAGTCGACGCGACGCGGTGGGGACCTCACGGGTGCGTCCGGTGGCGGGATCGACCACGGTCAACAGCCCTACATCGGGTAGCGACAGTTCGCGAGGATCGATCACTTCGATGGCAATGGTGGTGTGGCGGGTGGCAATTCGTCGCAGCGGTTGTGACCAGGATTCGGGTGGCTCCAGGAAGTCCGACACCACCGCCACCAGCCCCCGGCGTCGGGCGTGGACGCCCAGCCGGTCCAGGCCGGCCCCCAGGTTCACCGACCCGACATCGGCCCGAGGTGTGGAGACCAGGCGGTGCAGGGTGGCCATCAGATGATTGCGACCACCTCGGGCCGGGATCACCTCGAGGTGGTCGGGGCGGGCCAGCACCGCGCCGAACCGGTTGCCGGTTCGGGCCGTGAGGAATCCCACCGCCGCCGCCGCTGACACCGCTAGGTCGCGCTTCTCGCAGTAGGCGGTGCCGAAGTCCATCGACGGTCCGAGCTCCACCAGCGCCCACGTCTCCAACTCGCGGTCCGCGATGGTTTCACGGACGTAGGGGGAGCGGGTCCGGGCGGTCACGTTCCAGTCGATGCGACGGACGTCGTCACCGGGGGCGTAGGCCCTGGTCTCACCCAGTTCGGAACCGTGACCGGGCACCAGCCCCTGGTACTCGCCGTGGAGCAGGCCGTCGAGCTTGTGGGCCACGGCCAGGTCCAGCCTGCGCAGCACCTCATCGGGGCCGGTGTGGGCCGTGCGGGGCACGATGTTGGCGGGAGCGGACACGGATCAGGGGGTGGTCAGATCGTCGGTGCCGGTGAGGCTGTCGGGGGATGGAGCCGACCAGGGCGACGGAGGCAGTGAACCGGGGGCCGCGGTGATCAGCTCTCCGGGCCGGGCTGCCGGTGTGACGGTGGCGGTCCGGGGCGTCGGTCCGGGGGGTATGGCCGAGGCATCCTGGGACGGTGCCACGCGGGGGGCGGGGACGGTTGACAGGATGCGGGCCAGGACCTCGTCGACCCCGACATCTCGTGCCAGGGCCTCGTAGGACAGCACTAGGCGGTGACGCAGCACATCGGGGGCCACATCGAACACGTCCTGGGGTAGTACGTAGGTGCGGCCCCGCATCAGAGCCAGGGCCCGCCCGGCCGCCACCAGACCCAGGCTGGCCCGGGGGCTCGACCCGTAGGAGACCAGTTCTCGCAGGTCGCCGAGGCCGAAGCGTTCGGGTTCGCGGGTGGACAGAACCAGAGACACCGCGTAGTCCACCACCTCACGGGCCACGAACACCCGGTCGGCCACCGCCTGCATGTCGGCGAGCTGATCGGCGGTGAGCAGTTGACGCGGCTCTGGGGGCGTCACCCCCATGCGCTGCACGATCTCCACCTCTTCGGCCGGAGTGGGGTAACCAACCACGATCTTCATGAGGAAACGGTCCCGTTGAGCCTCGGGGAGCGGATAGACCCCCTCCTGCTCGATGGGGTTCTGGGTGGCCAGAACCAGGAAGGGACGGGGCACTGGATAGCTCTGGCCCCCGATGGAGACCTGTCGCTCGGCCATTACCTCCAGCAGGGCCGACTGGACCTTGGCGGGTGCTCGGTTGATCTCGTCGGCCAGCACGAAGTTGGCGAACACCGGCCCCAACTCGACGTCGAAGGTCTCGGTGCCGGCTCGGTAGATGCGGGTACCCATCACGTCGGCCGGCAGAAGGTCGGGGGTGAACTGGATGCGAGCGAAGGTGCCCCCCGACACCCGGGCGATGGTCTCGGCCGCCAGCGTCTTGGCCAGGCCGGGGACGCCTTCCAGCAGTGCGTGTCCCTTGGCCAGCACACACACCAGCAGCCGCTCGACCACCCGGTCTTGACCCACGATGACGCGCTTCACCTCGAACAGGGTCTGTTCGAGACGTTCGGCGGCCCCCTGTACCTCGGCGGCGGTGATGACGTTGGACATGGCTGCTCCCGCAGAGTTCGAGTCGCCCCAGGTGACCTCACCGGCGCGAAGGTCAGCGTAAAGGCCCAGTGGTCGCCGCCCGTGCCGAACGTCGGTGGGTTTCTCCCTGGTTTCGTCGCGTGCCGGTACCGTCTGTGCCATGCGCCTGCTGGTGGTGGAGGACGAGGTCGATCTGGCCGAGGCGATAGCGGTGGGGCTGCGACGCCAGGGTTACGCCGTCGATGTGGCCAACGACGTGGCCGGGGCGGTGGAGCGCCTGTCGGTGTCGGCCTACGACCTGGTGACCTTGGATCTGAATCTGCCCGACGGCGACGGATTGGAGTTGGCGGCCCGACTCAGGTCTGACCCGATGCTGGCTCCCCTCGACGGCGAGTCGGCCCCGCGGATACTCATGCTCACCGCCCGCGACGGGGTGGGCGAGCGGGTGACAGGACTGGACCAGGGTGCCGACGACTACCTGGTGAAGCCGTTCGACTTTGCTGAGCTCTCGGCCCGGGTACGCAGCCTTCTGCGGCGAGATGCCGGGCGCAGCGGGGCAGTGCTCACCGTGGGTGAGTTGGAGCTGGATTCCGCCCGGTTCGAGGCCACTCGCCGTGGACGGCTGCTCGACCTCACCGCCAAGGAGTTCGCTCTGTTGCGCTACTTCATGGCCCACGCCGGAGAGGTGCTCAGCCAGGAGCGCTTGTTGGAGCATGTCTGGGACGAGAACGCCGACCCGCTCACCAATACCGTTCGGGTCACCGTCGGAACCCTTCGCCGCAAGCTCACTCGCGACGATGACGTGGAGCCACCGATCGAAACGGTCATCGGAGCCGGATACCGCCTGAGGCCTGACCTGCTGGCCCCGGCCGGGTCCTGACCGCCATGTCGGCCCTGCCGCCCGGACCGCCGCTGTTGGGCGACCTTCCTTCGCCCCCCAACCCGGCCGGCCCCCAGGGGCGCGGCACTCAGGCGGTCGAGGACAGCTCGCTGTCTCCGGTCGCCCGGCGGGCGGTGAGGGTGGCTGAGGCCCTGCCGGATTGGCTGGGATCGGTTCGCTTCCGGTTGACCGCCATCTACTCCCTGGTGCTGTTCGGGCTGGCGGCGTTCATGGTGGCTGGTCTCTACGCCGTGCTCTCGGCCCGGCTGGCCCACCAATCGGTGTACCGCACCTATCAAGTGACCACGGTTCAGGAGGTCCCAGGGGGATTCACCCTGACCCCCACCGAGATCCGGTCCAGTTACCGAACGGTGGAACAACTGGCCAACGAGCGGGCGTTGAGCCTGCTTCGTACCTATTCGGCTTCGGCTCTGCTGCTGTTGTTTCTGGCCAGCCTCGGCGTCGGTTGGTTCGTGGCCGGTCGGGTGTTGGCACCGATAGGGCGGATCACCGCCGTGGCCCGTGACATCACGGCTACCGATCTGTCGCGGCGGATCGATCTGCGGGGGCCGCCAGATGAGTTGAAGGAGTTGGCGGACACCTTCGATGCCATGATCCAGAGGCTCGACGACGCATTCGAGGGGCAGAGGCGGTTCATCCAGGAGGCCTCCCACGAGCTACGCAATCCGCTGGCGGTGATCCGCACCAACCTGGACGTGGCCCTGGCTGACCCCGACCCCGATCCCGAGGAACTGCGCCGGACGCTCGATGTGGTGCGTCGTACCACTGCGCGGATGAGCCATCTGGTGGACGACCTCTTGGTGTATGGCCGGCTTGGAGCACCGGCTCACGACCTGGGACCAGTGGAGTTGGCACCGCTGGCGGCTGAGGTGGCCGACGAGTTCCGAGCCCCGGCTGCGGAACGCTCGATCGCAATCGAGACCCGCCTGGCGCCCGGGGTGGCGCCGACCTGGGGTGACCGGATCGCTCTTCGTCAAGCTCTGGCCAATCTGTTGGCCAATGCGGTTCGTCTGGCTCCCGAAGGATCCACGATCGTGGTGGCGGTTGACTGTGAGCATGAGTCCTGTCGACTGAGCGTGAGCGATGACGGCCCGGGCATTCCCCTCGAACAGCGAGAACGGGTGTTTCAGCGGTTCTGGCGGGGAGACCGGTCGAGCCGAGATGCGGGCGGCCACAGCGGGCTGGGGCTGGCGATCGTGGATCAAATCGTCCGCGATCACCGAGGGTCGGTGTCACTGACCGACTCGGAGACTGGTGGCTCGACCTTCGCCCTGACGTTTCCCCACCACCAGCCTTCGATTCCCAGAGAGATCTGAACGGGTCCTTACGGGGTCTTTCACCGGCGGTCGGTACGTTCGTCGTGAGGAGGAACGAACCCTGATGAGTATCGACCCCACTGTCCCCAATCACACCGATCCGACCGATTCGGCGAGGTGGGCTCCGCCCGTCCCTCCGGCAGGGGGATACCCGTCCTCTCCCCCAACTTGGGGTCCGGGTACTCCAGCGGCAACCGAACCGGCTGGTCCTTCCTCGGTGGTGTGGCCTCCTCCCTCATACGGCGCTGGCTCTCCATGGGCTCCGGGGAGGTCGGCCAGTGCGTCAGTTCCATCCCCCCCCGCTCCGGGCTCTGCCCCGGCTCGGAGCGGTCGGGGATCGACCAGTGCTGTCAAGTCGGCGCTGGTCGCGTTCGCAGTGTTCGCCTCAGGCGCCGCTGGCGTGGCGGTCGGGGCAAATGTGGTCGGCGATACCGGCGGCACCCCGTCGATTTCGACGCCTGACACAACCGGCGCGTCATCGGGTGGCACCAGCGTTCCGGTGGTGAACCCGTCACAGGAGCCGGTGGCGGCGGTGGCGGCCTCATTGTCTCCCGCTGTTGTTCAGTTGGAGACCGACACCGGGCTCGGTTCGGGTTTCGTATACGACAAGAGCGGTCTGATCATGACGGCCGCCCATGTCATCGAAGGGGCCCGCTCGGTCACGGTACGTTTCGCCGACGGCACCCGTATGACTGGAACGGTGGTTGGCACCGATTCGAGCACCGATGTCGGCGTGGTGCGGGTGAGTGATGCCAGCGATCTCACCGTGGCACCGCTGGCGCTTGGCGCTGATCTTCAGGTCGGGCAGACCGCGGTGGCCATTGGCTCGCCGTTCGGCTTGGATCAGACGGTGACCGCGGGAATCGTCAGCGCCATCGGCCGAGCCACCG
>CAUJFC010000083.1 GCA_963169755.1 Actinomycetota bacterium
TCCGGCCAGCGAGCTGCACCGCCTGGGTCTGGTCGACGAGCAGGGCAACGAGGTGAGTGGGCCGTTGGCCGACGAGCATCGTGAAGGTGGCGCGTCAGATGACGGCCCAGCCAGCGAGCTGGTGCGGCTCGGCCTCTTGGATCCTGCTGCCATCAGCTCGGAACTGTCGGGCTCCGATGGCGACATCGAGCCCACCGGTCTCGGTGCCGGCGACTTCGACGTAGATGCCCACCATGACAACGGCCAGCCCGACTCGGGCGATGGCTCTGACCCCGCCGACTGACCGGACGCCACCACGTTGCTGGGAACCGACCCCAGCGACCGATCAGGGCCGGCTGGGGTGACGGTGAGCGCTGGCGGTACCGTTCGGCCGATGCGCACCGCCCGGGTGATTCCCTGTCTCGACGTGACCGCCGGTCGGGTGGTCAAGGGTGTGAACTTCGTCGATCTCCGTGATGCCGGTGACCCCGTCGAACTGGCCGCCCGTTATGACGCCGAGGGCGCCGACGAGGTGGTGTTCTTGGACATCACCGCCAGCTCCGACGATCGCGACACCATGGTCGACGTGGTGGCTCACACCGCCGAAGAGGTGTTCATTCCCCTCACGGTGGGCGGCGGCATCCGCACCGTCGACGACGCCCGTCGCATGCTGCGGGCCGGCGCCGACAAGGTCTCGCTGAACACAGCCGCCATCAACCGGCCCGAAACCATCAGCGAGGTGGCCAATGAGTTCGGCAGCCAGTGCGCGGTGGTGGCCATCGACGCTCGGCGGCGGCGATCCGACGACCCCGCCAGCGGCTGGGGAGTGTTCACCCACGGCGGCCGCAACCCGACGCCCCTGGACGCCATTGCGTGGGCGATCGAGGCCGAACGACTGGGTGCCGGAGAGATCCTGCTCACCTCGATGGACCGCGACGGCACCCGCGACGGCTTCGACTTGGAACTGACCCGGGCGGTGGCCGATGCCGTGGGCATCCCGGTGATCGCCAGCGGAGGGGTTGGAACCCTCGACCACCTGGTTGACGGGGTGATTCAAGGTGGCGCCGACGCCGTGCTGGCAGCCTCGATCTTCCACTTCGGTGAACACACGGTGGCCGAAGCCAAGTCGATCATGGCGGCCGCCGGGATAGTGGTCCGACCACCCGACCGCTGATCTCGCCTGTGGCCCTGTCACCCTCGACCGGTACCGTCGAAGGGGTGAGCGACCAGACCGACGACGCCCCGACCCCAGAGTCCCCCGCCGACCACACCTTCGCCTCGTCGCGCAACGACAAGTTGCCGGTGAAGATGATGAGCGACCGCATCCTGGTCAACCTCGAGACCGACGGTGAACGTCGTTCCACCGGCGGAATTCTCATCCCCGCCACTGCCCAGCTCGGCCGCCGTCTCGCCTGGGGTGAGGTGGTGGCCCTGGGTCCCAGCGTCAGATCGATGGAGGTCGGCGACCAGGTGCTGTTCAATCCCGAGGACCGCTACGAGGTCGAGGTCCGCGGCACCGATTACATCATCCTGCGCGAGCGTGACATCCACGCCGTGGCTGCCCGCCGCCTCGAAGAGGGCTCGACCGGGCTCTATCTGTAGCCCCACGCGACCGACCGAGCGACCCGCCCGGGCTGGTATTCGGCTTCACCTTCGGGGGAGGGCAACCCGTACGATCAGGGCATGCCCGACGTGACTCCGATCGCTGTACGAGATGAAGACCTGGCGGTGGTGAAGTACGACGCCAACGGCCTGGTTCCCGCCATCGTCCAGGAAGAGGGGACGGGCGACATCTTGATGATGGCCTGGATGAACGAGACCACGCTGCGGCGCTCGCTCGAAGAGGGTCGCACCGTGTTCTGGAGCCGGTCCCGTCAGGAGGAATGGCGCAAGGGTGACACCTCGGGCGACCGTCAGTTCATCCGCCGGGCCTACTTCGACTGCGACGGCGACACCCTCCTGTTCGTGGTCGAGCAGGAAGGTAAGGGTGCCTGCCACACCGGCGAGAAGACCTGCTTCTACCGGGCGTTCGGCGGGTGAGCCGACCCGGAGCCGAGGCCGCCGAGGTGCTGCCCGCCGAGCTGATCAGGCCCACCCGAGACGAGTTCCGCGAGCTGGCCCGAACCCACACCGTGGTACCGGTGTGGACCGAGTTGTTGGCCGACTTCATCACCCCGGTGGCCGCTTTCGCTCGGCTGACCCGTTCTGGTGAGCCGGGCTTCGTGCTGGAGTCGGTCGAGCACGGCGAACGGTGGAGTCGCTGGTCGTTCGTGGGGCGACGCCCGGCCGCCACCTTGGTGTCGCGGGGTTCGGAAGTGACCGTCACCCTGGGCGACACCGATGCCGACACCGCAGCATCGGTGGGGGCGGTACTCGAGGACGTTTCTCGGGATCGGGGGATCCTGGCGGCGGTCGAGACGCTCCTGGAGCGCTTCCGCTCGCCCGACGATGACCGGCTCCCACCGCTGCACGGAGGTCTGGTCGGCTACCTCGGCTACGACGTGGTGCGCGAGGTCGAGCGACTCCCCGCCGTGCCCGCCGACGACCAGGGTCTACCCGACGCCGTGCAGTACGTGATCGGCGAACTGGCCGCCTTCGACCACTGGCGTCAGCAGGTGACCCTGCTGGCCAACGCCTTCGTGGGGCCCGAACTGAGCGACACCGAACTGGACGCCCGCTACGACGCCGCGGTGGCCCGCCTCACCGGGCTTGCGCTCGACGGTGCCAGCCCGCTCGACGAGCCGCTGGTCAGTCCGCCCGATCCGAACGATCCGTTGCCCGAGGTCACCTCCAACCTGGCCGCCGGGGCCTACGAGGCGGCGGTGGCGGCGTCGCGGGAGTACATCTTGGCGGGCGACATCTTTCAGGTGGTGCTCAGCCAACGGTTCGACTTCGAACTCGACGCCGACCCGTTCGACGTCTACCGGGTCCTGCGCCAGATCAACCCCAGCCCCTACATGTACCTGTTCCGGGCGGCCGAGGTGACGCTGGTGGGTTCTTCGCCCGAGCCGATGGTTCAGCTTCTGGGGGGAGAGGTGATCTCGCGGCCCATCGCCGGTACCCGATACCGCGGCCAGACCGAGGAGGAGGACCGACGGCTGGGTGCCGAGCTGCGGGAGCACCCCAAGGAAGTGGCCGAACACGTGATGCTGGTGGACCTGGCCCGCAACGACGTCGGGCGGGTGGTGTCCTACGGCACCGAACGGGTCAGCGAGATGATGACCCTGGAGCGTTACAGCCACGTGATGCACCTGACGTCGGAGGTGCGCGGCACGCTGGCCCCGGGTCGGAGTCCCATCGATGTGCTGCGCGCCACGCTGCCGGCCGGAACGGTCTCGGGGGCCCCCAAGGTCCGGGCCATGGAGATCATCGACGAGTTCGAACCCACAAAGCGCGGCCCCTATGCCGGGGTGCTCGGCTACCTGGATTTCTCGGGCAACATCGACACTGCCATTGCCATCCG
>CAUJFC010000084.1 GCA_963169755.1 Actinomycetota bacterium
GGCGCCGTTGTAATCCGGCGGCCCCACGGTGCTTACCCCGTCGATGTTGGTTGCCACATGCTTGTCGCACGCCTCGGGCAGCTTGGTGTCATCGACGCATTAAGCCGCCTGGACTCCGTCTTGGCTGAGATGAACGAGACCGCGACTCCCACCCCCGGACTACAAGAGGAAGCGTCATGACCACCACCCACACCCCCCGCCCCGGGACCATCGAGGCAGATCCGAACCTGCCGATCATCCGCATCACCCGAGAGTTCGATGCCAGTCCGGCCCAGTTGATGAAGGCGCACACCGACCCCGTCCTGTTCGCCCGCTGGATCGGTCCCAACGGGATGGAGACCGAGATCCTCCAGTGGAACCCCCATACGGGCGGCAACTGGCGCTACGTGGCCCGCCGTGACGGTGAGGAGTACTACTTCCGAGGCTGCTTCCACGAGGTGGGCGAAGAGTCGATCGTCCAGACATTCACCTTCGAGGGCATGCCCGAGGGAGTCGCGCTCGAGAAGCTGAGCTTCGAGGACCTGGGATCTGGGCGCACCCGGCTCAGCGCTCAGTCGCTGGTGGACAGCTTCGAGGACCGGGATCAGTGGCTGGCCAGCGGCATGGAGACCGGGGTCACCGAGGGCTACACCCGCCTCGACTCCCTGTTGCCCGAAATCTGATCTCGCGAGCCACGCCCGGTACCTACCGTTAGGCTATTGGTGTGAGCGACGCCGGAGGGGCGGTGGCGGTCACGTCTGTGGTCTGAACCCGAGATGTCGGTGGCCTTGGTCGCCGCCCAGCGGGCGGAACACCGACGTCACCTGGCACTGGGCGAATCTCCGACCCAACCATCTGCCAACGGTGTTGGCACGTCCAAAGAGGTGCACGATGTTCGCTCAGGTGATTTCCGGCAAGGCCGCGGACCCCGACGCCATGGCACGTCAGCAGGAGAAGTGGCGAAACGATCTACGCCCCGGCGCAGCCGGGTTCATCAACGCCACCGGCGGGGTGACAGCCGACGGCCGGTTCCAGCTGGTTGCCCTGTTCGACTCACCCGAGTCAGCCAAGGTCAACAGCGACCGGCCCGAACAGGGAGAGTGGTGGGCCGAAACTGAACCCCTCCTCAGCGATGTCGAGTTCGCTGAGTCAACCGACGTGATCTTCATGGGCGACGGGGTGTCGCCGTCGGCTGGTTTCGTGCAGATCATGAACGGCCGGGTACTCGACGAAGGGGCCTATGAGGCGATGCTGACCGGAATGCGCGAATCCACCGCGGCCATGAAGGAGTTCCGACCTGATGTGTTGGGTTCGCTCACCGTCCGCCACTCCGGAGACCGCTTCGCCGATCTCATCTACTTCACCAACGAGGCCGAGGCCCGCAGCGGGGAAGCCCGGGAGATGCCACCCGAACTGGCCGCCGAGTTCGAGGCCATGACCTCCGCGGTGTCTGTCGATGAGTATGTCGACCTCACCACCCCCTGGATCGACTGACCTATCCGGTCGCCATAACCCACCCCACCGTCCTCAGCGCCAGTAGTTGTTGGCGGCCGCCACGGTCTGGAAGTTGATGGCCACCACCTGGGAGGCCGCGGTCAGGCTGTCGGCGTTCTCGGCGTAATCGGGTCGCAGTTTGTGGAGCACGTCCACATCGGGCTGGGTGGTCTTGACCCCCATGCGGGAGATCTTCACCGCCAGAGCGAACCCCTCCTCGGGGGTTGGGGTGATGAGGGTGGTGAGCCACGGATCGGCCATGCATGAACCTCCTGATCAGGCACACCGGCAGGTGCGCCATCGGTCAGCGGCAATGTACCGAGACCATCCCGCGTCACCACGCCAACGCCCAATAACCGAGTGCCTCCAGCTACCTGAGGAACTCAGCCAGCCAACCGAACGGCTGGCCCGACCGTGCCTTGGGCCAGTACTTCGCGGACCGCGATCTGGGCGCTGGTGACGCCCACCGAGGCCAAGTGGCCGGGGGCCGCCACCCAATCACCCACCGTCCACAAGCCATCGGCCCGGGCAATCGGGGGACGGTCCCGCCAGGTGGTTCCCGGCAGATCCACCGCTCCGGTCGCGTCTCTCACCGCGCTACGGCGACGCCACACCACTCGCTCACGCCAACCCACTGCGGTGTCGTCGAGGGTCCGCTCGAGCTTGAGTTCAGCCGCCTCGAGGGTTTCATGAGGAGCCATTCCCACCGCCAACTGGATCAGCTCGTGACCCCGAGGTGCCACATCGGAAACCACCGCAGTGGCCCGGCTGGCAAACACCACCTGGTCGAGGTCCCACACCAGGTAGGGATCGTTGCGCCGCCGCTGAAGGCCCACGTCGAGCAAGGCCACTTTGCGGGAGGGAGCCGGGGCGGCATCCTCGCCCAGCAAACGCCGAGCAGCACCAGGCTCCACCGCCACGATCACCGGACCTCGACTGTGCAGGTCGTCCAGATCGGAGGGCTCCACCTTGGCATCCGTCTCGATCGTCACACCTCTCGCCGCGGCGTAGCCACCCACACGTTCCACCAGCGCACCCCATCCACCGGTGACGTAGCGAGCTGGAGTGGGCATTCGACGCACGATGTCTCTGATTCGGGGGGCCACGAATGCCGCCGAGAGCCGGCCGGGGTCATGGTCGAAGGTGACCGATGAGGCCAGGCCAGCCAGGGCTCGGGCGCCATCGGCTCCCCATCTCTGCTCGGCCCAGGTACGCAGGTCCAGGTCCACGGGGGCGTCGTGGGCGCCCAGAGTGGCCAGTACCCGGACCAGGACCGCGGGTGGAACCCGGTGGGCCGATTCGTTCCAGCGGAACCAGAGGCGAGGGTTGGTGGGCATGACCGATGGCCGGTGCAGACCACGGGCTCTCAGCCATTCCCACAGTTCGGTCCCGGTGTAGAGGGAGTGGGGTCCGAGGTTCGCCACCCAGGGGGAGGGTGACGATGCCGCTCTGCCACCCAGGCGACGGCGCGCCTCGAGAAGGCGCACGTTCCCACCCGATTCGGCCACCTCGATGGCGGCCACCAACCCGGCGATCCCACCACCGATCACGGTCACCGTCGTCGGACTCGATCCAATCTGGCTCATGGCAAGCTCCTCATGTGGTTGTTCGTCCCAATAGAGGCGCGGAACCTTCCCGGGGTTCCCACCCTCTTGGGTTCGTGGATGCAGCCACCATCACCCGGGCTCAACGAGGAGACCCGGCCGCCCTGGACCAAGTGGTGCGCGCCCTCCTCCCATATGTGGGGCGGATCTGTGGCGCCATCGCCCTCGCCGACGGAGACGATGCCGTGCAGGACGCCATGATCGCCATCACCAGGAACCTTCCGGCCCTGCGGGAGCCGGCTGCTCTGCGGGGCTGGGCCCGCCGCATCGCGGTGCGTGAGGCGGTGAGAGTTGCCGGGGGTGGGCGGGCCATTCCTACTGATCCCGCTGACCTGTCTCTACCTGAGGTA